>NZ_LEKF01000019.1:0-126458 GCF_001029595.1 Pseudomonas sp. ARP3 | reverse complement strand
CGCAGGCGTCGTAGCCATAGCGCAGGGTGCCCCAGCCCTGGTGTTCGGCGGTGAGGCGGTTTTGGCGGTCGTACTCGTAGGCCAACGCCCAATGGCCGTCGTCGACGCTGAGGAGATTGCCCTGGCGGTCGTAGGTATATTCAACGACGCTGTCATCGGGCAGGATTTTTCGTACCAGGCGTCCGGCATGGTCGCGTTCGTAACGAGTGACGAGCTGACTGCCGTCGTCGCCGTATTCGGTCTTTTGCTGCAGGTTGCCGTTGAGGTCGTAAACGTAAGCGGTGCGCTGCCCATCAAACCCGACTTCCTGTTGGATCAGGCCGTTGGGGTGGTAGTCGAGCCGGTAGGTCTCGCCGACTTCGTTTTCAATTTCGGTGAGCAGTAATCGGGCGTTGTCATAGCGGTACTGGACCTGAGTGCCATCGGCATTCAGGCGACGGCTGATCAGGTGCAGGCCGTCGGCGTAGTCGTAGCGGGTGACGTGGCCGAGTTCGTCGCGTTCGGCGGTGATTTTTCCGTAGGGGTTGTAGCTGTATTCGCGGGTGGCACCGCCTGGCAGGGTCAGACGAGTCAGTCGACCCACAGCGTCCCACTGATACTGGGTCAGCGCGCCGTGTTCATCTTCGCGCGCCACCTCGCGGCCCAGGTCGTCGTAGCGATAGCGCCTGATGCCGCCATTGGGCAACTGCTCCTCAATCAGTTGCCCGCGCTCATTCCACACCAAGCGATGGCAGCTGTGATCCGGGTACCAGACGCCGGTCAGTTGCCCATGTTTGTTATAGCTGTAGTCGGTAACGTGACCGTCAGGATCGATCTTACGAATGACATCGCCCTGATCGTTACGCTCGTATTTCCAGACCGCCTCACCCCGACGCACCACGCGTACGAACCCGTGGTCATGCTCGTACGTAGTGGGCTCATCTTCCCCAGGAAACAACGCCACTAAGCGTCCGGCTTCGTCGTACTGATAGGCCGTCACCGCGCCCAGCGGGTCTTGTTCGACCGTCAACCGCCCTTGGGCATCGTAGGATTTGAAGTGCTGCGCGCCATCGGGATCGATGCGTTGCACCAATCGCGCACGGTCATCGTGGACATAGATTTCCTGGCTGCCATCGGCGTTGTGCACCGTGACCTGGCCGTCATCGCCCCACACATAGCGCGTGTCCATCTGCGAGAAGCTGGCCCAGTGCCGCACACAGCGCGCCGCCTTGCCGGAGCGTTCCCACGCCCAGAAGAAACTCGCCCCGCCGGCCAGGCCGCGTTCCACAATGACGTGCCGATCGTCGTAGCGGTACACCTCGCTTTCGCCGACGGCATTGGTCGCCGAGACCAGTCGGCCCAGGTCGTCATAGGCGTAGGAAACGACGTTTTGCTCAGTCGTCCAGACATACGGACCACGGCCTTCGGCGCGCTGAACCTGGTAATCCACCGCGACAATGCGCCCAGCCCCATAGTGCAGAAACAACGAGCGACCCACCCCGTTATCCACCCGCTCGATACGCCCGAGCACATCGCGGAAAATTCGCAGGCGGTTGTCATACGCATCGCTGATCGCCGTCAGCACACCGTCGCGAAAGTGGTAGAACCGCGATGCTTGGGCCAGCACCAGCTCATCCGGCGAAGCGCCCAGATAGATCGCTGCTTCGGCCAGGCTATTGGTGATTGCCGGTCGCGCAACGGTGGGCATTGGAAAGGAAATAGAGCGATTTTCATGGTCGGTTCACACCACCGAATCGCCTGAAACCACCAGCCGCTGTGCCAGCCCATGGCTCCAGCCAAACCCCAGCCCAACATCGACTTCCACCGCACTGGTGCGATACAGCCGCGTCCACTCGAACGACAAAAACCCATCCAGAACACCGTCAGTCAGGGTCAGCAATTCCTCGCCGGTAACCATCGACACGGGGCAGCCGTTAGTGACGGTTTTATCCGCAGAAGCCGCCGCATCGCCGTTCGGGTTTTTTCCCGAAACAGGTGCGTCGTCTACAGGCTCCTGCCGCACCAACACCGTCTGCTGCGTCTTGTTGCGCGCCGCTGTGACCGGGTTGGAAACCCATTGATCCCCAGCCTTCAACGGCCCCACCGGGACCGTATCGACCGCCGTGGTCTGGCGACTGAGCAACACCGGCTTAGCAGCCTCGGCGTGCTCCTCGACGCGCACCTTGCCAAACTGTTCGGCCAAATGTTCCAACCACTCGCGCGCGCGCCGCGACTTGATCCTACCCAGCACCTGCGCGCCCAAGCGAACCGCCACGCCCATGCCCGCTGTGGCCCAGATCAGCAACAGGTTGATCAGCAACAGGTTGATCAGCACCTCGCCAGTGATTTCTCCGAGCAGCTCATTCATATACGGCGGTGGCAGCAGGCGCATCCAACTGACCATCGCCGCCATGTAAATGAACAACAACGGCTCATCGCTGAGCATCAGCAAGCCCGTCGCAATAGCGTCGGCACCGAGCGCCAGCAACTGGTCAAACTCGGCCTGGGACAGATACCGCAGCCATTGCTCGGCATGGGCCACCGGGTCCGACAGCCACTGGAACAGTTGCTTGAGGTTGTCCCACAGCGAGTACAGCGCTTCGCCGAATCCGCGCGCGTAGGCTGCGTGGAGCGAGAGGTAGCGCTTATGGAAGTGCGCCTCGGAGTAGCCCTGCCAAAGCGGTTCGAAGGTGTCGGACCATTCGCTGCGCAGCCACGCCTCCAGCGGCGCGATGACCGCCTGATAAGAGGCGTACAGCGCCTTGAAATGCGCGGCGTATACATTGGGGTAGAAGTGGATGCGGTAGCGCTGGTTGCGTTCGCATTCCTTGACTTCAAGAATGCCGCTGGGCCCGATGGTTTTATGGATAGGCTCGCCCAGCAGCGTGCCGTCCGCATCGATGCGCTGGAGTACCACCGGTGTATCGCCGATGGGTACGAACCGTGAACTCTGGAACCGATGCACCAAGGTCAAGGTGCCATCGGCCCGGCAGGTCGCGACCGCGCTGCTGGGGAACAGCGAGCGGTTGATCGGCGCGACCCGCTCCGCTTCATCTCCGGCCTTGAACACCTGCTCGATATTCAGCGCCGAAAAGCTGAGGACACTCTCGGCCCAGGCGTCGTAACTATTGAGGCATCCGCGGAAATCCCTGAGTACCGACTCGACGTCGCGGGTCTTCGCATCCAAGGCGGCGAGTACCAGAAAGCCAATGGTCTGGCTGGTCGCGCCAATCATGAGGTTGCCCTATCAATCAGGGCCATAACGAAAAAAAACATCTGCAATCCTTCGCACTGTGTGATCAGGCGAGGGACTTTGCAGAGGTTTGTGGGGCAGGGCAGTAGAGCTTATCCGGCGCTTGCGTGGGATGTTTCGGCAGCGGTCACATCCGGTCGTAACGGGCGAGCCTACCGAACCCACGAACCCTGGTTAGACTTACCTGTCGAAACGTGCAACTCACGGCCCGCCATCACTCAAGGACTCTTCATGTATTCAAGCCGCCTGATCCTCTGCCTTTTGCCCTTGCTGGTACTGGCGGGTTGCTCCACCGCCCGTGGCCCGCAGCAACCGGAACGCAGCGAAGCCGAGGTCAAGGCGCAGATCGTGCGGTTGCTGCCACCCAAGGTTACGGACCGCAATGGCTGGGCCCAGGATATCTACACGGCCTTTGATACCCAGAAGATTTACCCGAGCACCGAAAATATCTGCGCGGTGCTGGCGGTGACCGAGCAGGAGTCCACCTTCCAGGTCGACCCGCCGGTGCCCAATATGGGCAAAATCGCCCAGGATGAAATCCTGCGCCGTGCCGGCAAGGTGCATGTGCCGGCCTTTGTGGTGCGCAGCGCATTGCAACTGAATTCGCCCACCGGCAAGACCTACGCCGAACGTCTGAGCGCCGCACGTACGGAAAAAGACTTGAGCGGTATTTTCGATGACTTCATCAGCATGGTGCCGTTGGGCAAAACGCTGTTCGGCGGGTTCAACCCGGTGCACACCGCCGGGCCGATGCAGGTGAGCATCGACTTTGCACAGAAACAAGCGCGGGGGTATCCCTACACCGTGGACGGATCAATCCGACGCGAAGTGTTCACCCGCCGTGGCGGCATGTACTTCGGCATCGCCCATTTGCTCGGCTATCCGGTGAACTACGATCAACCGCTGTATCGCTTCGCTGACTTCAACGCCGGTTGGTATGCCAGCCGCAATGCGGCGTTCCAGGCGGCGGTCAGTCGGGCTTCGGGGGTCGAGCTGGCGCTGGATGGGGACTTGATTCGCTACGGCTCGCTACTGCCCGGTACCACGGAACTGGCGGTGCGTTCGTTGGGCGCGAAGCTGGATATGCGCAACCCCAGCATCCGCAGCCAGCTGGAGCAGGGCGAGCGCTTGGATTTCGAAGAAACCACCCTATACCAACGTGTGTTCGCCCTCGCCGACAAGGCTGCCGGCAAACCCCTGCCACGGGCGATTCTGCCGGGGATTGTGCTCAAGAGCCCGAAGATCACCCGTAACCTGACCACGGCATGGTTTGCCAAGCGCGTGGATGAGCGTTATCAACGTTGTATGAAGCGCTGAAGGCCCCGTGCGAGATTTGTATGGCTGATGGCGATGGCTTCGAATGAGGTGTTTGCAATGCCTCAAGCTGCCAGACAATGAAGATCAAAGGTGGGAGGGGGGCAAGCCCCCCTCCGATAGTTGAGCGATGCTGCTGTTTTTTATCAGTTGCGTTCCAGGGCCAGGGCTACGCCTTGGCCACCGCCGATGCACAAGGTCGCCAGGCCTTTCTTGGCATCGCGCTTGATCATTTCGTGCAGCAGGGTCACCAGCACGCGGCAACCCGAGGCGCCAATCGGGTGGCCGATGGCGATAGCGCCGCCATTGACGTTGACCTTGTCAGCATCCCACTCCAGCTCTTTGCCTACCGCCAGGGATTGCGCGGCGAAGGCTTCGTTGGCTTCGATCAGGTCCAGATCGCCCAGGCTCCAACCGGCTTTGTCCAGGCAGCGACGGGTGGCCGATACCGGGCCGATGCCCATGATGGCCGGGTCCACGCCTGCGTTGGCGTAACTGGCAATGCGGGCTAGCACTGGCAGACCGAGGGCTTTCGCCTTATCGGAACTCATCAGCATTACCGCAGCGGCGCCGTCATTGAGGCTGGAGGCGTTGCCGGCGGTGACGCTGCCGTCTTTCTTGAAGGCCGGCTTGAGCTTGGCCAGGGACTCGGCCGTGGTGCCGGCGCGCGGTTGCTCATCCACGGCGAAGGCGATCGGGTCGCCCTTGCGCTGAGGGATCAGGATCGGAGTGATCTCATCGACAAACCGCCCAGCCTCGATGGCTGCCGCAGCCTTCTGCTGAGAAGCGGCGGCAAAGGCGTCCTGGGCTTCACGGCTGATGCCGTATTTGTCCACGAGGTTCTCGGCGGTGATGCCCATGTGGTAGTCGTTGAATGCATCCCACAGGCCGTCGGTGATCATGCTGTCGATCATCTTGGCGTGACCCATGCGCAAACCAGTGCGCGCGGCAGGCAGTACGTAGGGGGCCAGGCTCATGTTCTCCATGCCACCGGCGATGATGACGTCGGCGTCGCCGCAGCGGATGGCCTGGGCACCGAGGTGCAGGGCTTTGAGGCCCGAGCCGCAGACCTTGTTCAGGGTCAGGCTCGGCACCGCGTGGGGCAGGCCGGCGAGAATCGAGGCCTGGCGCGCGGGGTTCTGGCCGGAGCCCGCGGTGAGCACTTGGCCGAGGATCACTTCATCGACTTGGGCCGGGTCCAGGTCGGTCTGCTCCAACAGGCGACGGATTACGGCGGCGCCCAGTTCCGGAGCCGGGATGCTGGCCAGCGACCCTTGAAAGCTGCCCACGGCGGTGCGGGTAGCAGCAACAATCACGACGTCTTGCATGGAATCTGTCCTCACTGGAAGTGCATTTCTGGAACGTGGTCCGGGACGATCAGTTTACCGGCGGTCTTGCTCACAATCTCTTCAACGCTGACGCCAGGTGCGCGTTCCTTGAGGACAAAAGCGCCATTTTCGATTTCCAGGTACGCCAGGTCCGTAAGCACCCGTTTGATGCAGTGGGCGCCGGTCAGCGGCAGGCTGCAGCGATCAAGCAACTTGGACTCTCCGTCTTTGGAGGCGTGGGTCATGATCACGATGATGTTTTCCGCACCGGCCACCAGGTCCATGGCGCCGCCCATGCCCTTGACCAGTTTGCCGGGGATCATCCACGAAGCGATGTTGCCCTGCACATCGACTTCAAATGCGCCGAGCACGGTGAGGTCGACGTGACCGCCGCGAATCATCGCGAAGGACTCGGCAGAGGAGAAAATCGACGCACCGATGCGTGCTGTCACTGTCTGTTTACCGGCGTTGATCATGTCGGCATCGATGGTGTCTTCGGTAGGAAACGGGCCCATGCCTAGCAGGCCGTTTTCCGATTGCAGCATCACTTCCATGCCGTCGGGGATGTAGTTGGCCACCAGGGTCGGAATGCCGATGCCGAGGTTGACGTAAAAGCCGTCCTGCATTTCGCGGGCGACGCGTTGAGCCATTTGTTCGCGGGTAAGAGCCATTTTGTGTGTCCTTATTGTTCGGGCTGGAGGCGGATTATTTGCGGACGGTGCGCTGTTCGATGCGCTTCTCGAAAGTGCCGCAGATGATCCGATCGACGTAGATGCCAGGGGTGTGGATCTGCGCCGGGTCCAGCTCGCCCGGTTCGACGATTTCTTCGACTTCGACCACAGTGATCTTGCCGGCGGTGGCGGCCAGCGGGTTGAAGTTCTGAGCGGTGTGGCGGTAGATCACGTTACCGAAGTGGTCGGCTTTCCAGCCTTTGACGATGGCGAAGTCGCCGGTGATGGACTCCTCCATCAGGTAAGGACGACCGTTGAACTCGCGGGTTTCTTTGCCTTCGGCCACTGGGGTGCCGACGCCGGTTGCGGTAAAGAAAGCCGGGATACCGGCACCGCCTGCGCGCATTTTTTCGGCGAGGGTGCCTTGGGGCGTCAGCACCACTTCGATTTCGCCGCTGAGCAATTGCTTCTCAAACAGCGCGTTCTCACCGACGTAGGACGCGATCACTTTGCGGATCTGTTTTTCTTCCAGCAGCACGCCCAGGCCGAAGCCGTCGACGCCGCAGTTGTTGGAGACCACCGTCAGCTCACGGGTGCCTTTGCGCTTGATTTCTGCGATGAGGTTTTCCGGGATACCGCACAGGCCGAAGCCGCCGGCGAGTACGGTCATGCCGTCCTCCAGGCCTGCCAATGCCTCTTCGTAGGACGCCACGCGTTTATCGAAACCTGCCATATGCACCTCTTTTATTGTTTGTGGGCCAGCCAATGGACCGAGTGTTGCGCTGATGTATTGATTTGTTAAGTTGTTTTTTAAGGTTGATTGATTTAGAAAACAGCATAGTTGATCCGTCTCTCGGAGTGCTTTTATGACCGTGAAACAGCTGCGTGCCTTCCTCGCCGTGGCCCAGAGCCTGAGTTTCGCCGCCGCCTGCGAGCGTCTGCACCTGTCCCAGTCAGCGCTGAGCCTGACCATCAAGGGCCTGGAAGAGGGCCTGGGCGGGCGGTTGTTCAGCCGCAATACGCGCAATGTCGCGCTGACCCCGGAAGGCGAATCGTTGCTGCCACTGGCCCGCCGACTGATGGCCGATTGGGACAACGCCGAGGATGAGCTGCGCCAGCGCTTCACCTTGCAGCGCGGGCGCGTCACGGTGGCGGCGATGCCGTCGTTCGCGGGCAACTTGTTGCCGCCGATCTTGAAGATATTCCGCGCGCGTTACCCGCAGGTGAACGTGACGGTGCACGACTTGATCAACGAACAGGTCTTGGAGATGGTGCGCGATCGCCAGGTGGAGCTGGGTGTGGCGTTCGAACCGTCTGAAGGCTCGTCGCTGGCCTTTACCCCTTTGTATCTGGATCGCTTCATTGCGGTCGTGTCGGCTGATTCACCCTTGGCGCAATGCGACGAGATCGGCTGGGAGACTTTATTGGAATACCCCTTTATCACCTTGCAACGGCCTTCCACGGTACGGGTGATGCTGGAGGAGCATTTGGGTGCGCTACGGATGAAACTGCCGGTCGCACTGGAAAGCCATCAATTGGCGACTGTGGGCAAAATGGTAGCCAGTGGCTTGGGCGTCAGCGCTGTGCCGGCATTGTGTGCCAGACAGATGGAGGAGGCGGGTGCGCATTGTATTACCTTGCGTGATCCGGTGATCGAGCGGCCGATTGGTGTGCTGACCAAGCCGGGGCATGAGTTGTCGGCGGCGGCGCAAGCCTTGTTCGATATTTTTCGCGATGAGGCGGGCAAGGGCCGGTTTCCAACGTTTTGACCCGCAGCACAAACAAGTGTGGGAGATGGCTTGCCTGTTATAACGGTTTAACAGTCAACACTGTCGTTGAGCGTTAAACAGCTATCGCAGGCAAGCCAGCTCCCACATTGAACACGTTGATTCTAGTAGTAGCGATCAATCACTTTTACTTGCGAGCTGTCTTTGAAAGACTCCCAAGCGTTATTAAGTGTGTCGAATACTTGTTCGATAAAGTTGCGATCGGCAGCGGCCTTCTTGCCGACATAACCCTGGCCGCGGCGGTACATCTTCAGGCGCGCCGCCAACTCACGGTTATTACGGTCGAACTCGGCTTCTTCAGTGTGGGGCGCCAGGCAGTCGATCTTGACTTCGCCCGATTTGCCAATCCACAGGATATGGTCGTCGAGTGTGTCTTTCTGCGCTGCGAACATCTCAGCCAATTCATCGATAGTTGGTTGGTTGTTCAGATTCATGTGTAAGCCCCTTGACCAGTTGGCGATCTATCAGTTGGTTCCGTTAAAACTGCTTAGTTGTCTCCGGCTTCAATAACCGGGCGTTAGTAACTGGCTGCCGAATACGGGCAGGGTCTTGAACCTGATGCTTGTAGTCTTACTGATGAACTGCTACGCAATGCTTTCATAACGAAGACAAGGAGCATTCGAGCTTCTTGTACCGTGCTCTTACGAGTCGGTCAGCTTCATCAATCTGCCTTGTGGGCAGTGCACATCCGGAAAAAACAGCTCGGCGGTCAGACGAGCTCTTTCAAAACGCGTGTTACCAACGCTCCCGATCCGGGAGACGCCTTGATCATGCAAGGACAAAAAGGTTACGTCAACGGTTGTGTAGTGATTATTTTCGATCACTACATAATTCGTCGTGGGCACGGGGAGATACGGCAGAGGCGTGACTTGAGCGTCATTTTTTGCGCTGGACGGTCGCTACGGTGGAGAAGGGGGCTATTGCAGGCGGTCTGCCAGCAAGGGCAGCAGCTGTTCGCATGAGGTTTCGATCTTCACCTGCAACAGCTCGTCGCCCCGGGTCTTGCCCAGGTTGATGGCGATCACCGGTTTGCCTTGCTCGACCATCGCCTTGCACAAGCGAAATGCCGAATACGCCATCAGCGAAGAGCCCACCACCAGCAACCCCTCGGACTGTTCCACTGCCGCCATTGCCTTGGCGGCAGTGGGCGGGGCGACGTTCTCACCGAAAAACACCACGTCGGGTTTCAATCGTTCACCCTGGCAATATGGACACCGGGGTACCTCAAAGCGCGCTTCAAAGGCCGGGTCGAGCAGCGTGTCTCCGTCAGGCGCCTGCACAGCATCGACGCCCGTCAGGTAGGGGTTCTGGGTTTCCATCAGGTGTTGGATCGCATCGCGCTGGCTGCGCTGCTGGCAGTCCAGGCACAGCACGCGATGCAGGCTACCGTGCAGTTCGATCACACCTTGGCTGCCGGCCTGGTCATGTAGGGTGTCGACGTTTTGTGTGATCAGCCCGGTGATGTGCTGGCGTTGTTGCAAGATGGCCAACGCTCGGTGCGCTGCATTCGGTTGTGCGACGCGTACGCGCGGCCAGCCCAGCATGGCGCGCGCCCAGTAACGTCGCCGCGCCTGCGGGGTGGCCAGGAATTCCTGGTACATCATTGGTGCCTTGCCTCGGCGCACGCCTTCGCTGTCCCGGTAGTCCGGAATGCCCGAGGACGTGCTGATGCCTGCACCGGTCAATACCAGAAAACGCCGATCAGTCATGGCCCGGTACAGGGTGTCGAGGTGGTCTTGCTGATGCGCCAGGGAATCGAGCATGGTTTCTCCTATTCGCCGCGGATGTACTGCTCCAACTGCTTGATCAGGTCAGCCTGCTCGGCGATGGCCTCCTTGACCAAGTCACCGATGGACAGCAGGCCCAGCAGTTTGCCGTCTTCGACCACAGGCAGGTGGCGCAAGTGACTGTCGGTCATGATGTTCATGCATTCTTCGACGCGCTTATGGGTGTCCACGGTGATCACCGGCGCGCTCATCACCTCATGCACCTTAGTGGTCACCGATGACAGGCCCTTGAGCATGATTTTGCGCGCGTAGTCACGCTCGCTGATGATGCCCACCACTTTGTTGTCTTGGACGACCGGCAATGCCCCCACGTTTTTTTCCGACATCCGCACCAGTGCTTCAAACACGGTGTGATCCCATTGGATGGTGTGGACGTCCTGGTTTTTCTGGTCTTTGGCTTTGAGCAACTGTGCAACGGTCTTCATGGCGGCCACTCCGGTGTTGTTGTAGGAAATCAGTGGAACCCCTACAGAATCCTAGACAGCCCGCGCCGTAGCAAGAACCAATGCGGCGTCAAACCTGTCGAAAAACGTCATTTACCGGTTTTTTTTGGTGTTTATCCGGTATTTACCGGTTTTTTTGCCCGTTTAGGGCTCGCTGTCGTCTTGCGAGGGGCTGCCTTGCGCTTCTTTTTCCACGGTGCGGCCCCTCGTCCTGCCGGGCTCGCGGGGCCGGTGATGGTCATGCGCATGCCATTGCAACGCGCCACCTGTTTGCTCATCCAGGCTGCCTGTTTGGCGACGAATTCCTCCAGACTCATTTCACCGCTTTGCACCATGTCCAGCGCCTGCTCCCAGATGGCAGTGGTGCCGGGATCGGCGATGGCGCGGGGCACCGCGTCGATCAGGCTGAATGCCGCCGGTGTGGCGGCCAGCGCCTTGCCATTCTTGCTCAGATAACCGCGGTCGAGCAGCCCCTGGATAATGCCCGCGCGGGTGGCTTCGGTGCCGATGCCGGTGGTGTCCTTGAGCTTCTGCTTGAGCAACGGGTCTTCCACCAGTTTGGCCACGTTTTTCATCGCTTTGATCAGGTCGCCTTCGGTAAAGGGTTTGGGTGGCTGGGTCCACAGGTCCTTGAGCGTGACCTTGGCTACTGCGTAATCCTGGCCCTGCACCAGCGCCGGTAGGGCCTGGGGCGCTGGCGCTTCGCGGCCCTTGGTGGGGGCGAGTGCTTCGGGCAGGGCGCGTTTCCAGCCCGGCTCGATCACCACTTTGCCCACCGCGCGCAGGGCAAAACCGGCGCATTCGAAATCTGCCTGAGTGCGATCGTATTCGTGGTTGGGCAGGAACTGCGCTAGGTAGCGCGCGCGAATCAAGGTGTACACCGCGCGGTGCTTGCCGCTGAGCTGGCCCACGTCCTTGCCGGCCCCGGTAGGAATGATGCCGTGGTGGGCGCTGACTTTGGCATCGTTCCACGCCCGCGAGCGCCGCTGGGGATCGATATGCGGCATCAGCTCACTGACCGCCGGGTCGGCACGCCCCAGCGCGGCGAGAATCTTCGCTGCCTCGCTGTGCTGGCTCAGCGGCAAGTAGCCGCAATCGCTGCGCGGGTAGGTGATGACCTTGTGGGTTTCGTAGAGGGATTGGGCGATATCCAGGGTTTCCTGAGCGCCCAGGCCGAGTTTCTTCGAGCAGATTTCCTGCAGGGTGCCGAGGTCGAAGGGCAGGGGCGCCACGTCGCGCATGCGTTCGGTGCGCAGCTTCATCAGGCGCGCGCTGGCGGCGTTGCCCAT
The DNA here is from genome assembly GCF_001029595.1 of Pseudomonas sp. ARP3. Taxonomy (NCBI): domain Bacteria; kingdom Pseudomonadati; phylum Pseudomonadota; class Gammaproteobacteria; order Pseudomonadales; family Pseudomonadaceae; genus Pseudomonas; species Pseudomonas sp. ARP3. The sequence goes on along the minus strand of NZ_LEKF01000019.1, from coordinate 114,607 downwards.
GGCAGCGGCAGCGGTCTGCGCCAACTGCGGGTTGAGGCAGCGACCCTGGTCATCACAGGCGTCCTCCGTGGCGCGCCATTGAGCGGTGAAGGTCATGTGCGCGTGGCGCAGGTCGACATCGATGGCCCAGTACGCCACCGGTACGAAATCGGCGATGCTGCGGTCGCGGTCCACCACCAGGCGCAAAGTGGGTGTTTGCACCCGGCCCACCGGTAATACACCCTGATAACCGGATTGACGCCCCAGCAAGGTAAACAGGCGACTCATGTTCATGCCGATCAGCCAGTCGGCGCGGGAGCGGCCCAGGGCCGAGTGGTACAGGCTGAAGGTGTCGGCGCCGGGCTTGAGCGCGGCCAGGGCCTTGCGAATCGAAGCGTCATCCAGCGCCGACAACCACAATCGCTGGATCGGCCCCCGGTAGCGGCAATGTTCCACCAACTCGCGGGCGATCATCTCACCCTCGCGGTCGGCGTCGGTGGCGATCACCAGTTCCTGGGCTTCCCCCAGCAGGCGCTTGACCGCTTTGAACTGGCTGGCGGTCTTGGGTTTGACCAGCATCTTCCATTTGTCCGGCACGATCGGCAGATCGGCCAGCACCCAGCGTTTGTACTTGGCGTCGTAGGCATCGGGCGGTGCGGTTTCCAGCAGGTGGCCGATGCACCAGGTGACGGTGACCCCATTGCCCAACCAACAGCCGTCGCCACGACGACTGGCGCCGAGCACCGCCGCAATGTCCTTGGCCTGGGAGGGTTTTTCGCAGAGGTACAGCCGCATGGTCAGCCCATTCGTTAAGCAATTGAATGGGGAGCAGGATGGGCAAAAGATGAGAATTGAGCAACTATTATCTGTATGGATATACAGCAAATTGTGTGAGCACTGGGAACAAATGTGGCAGGGGCAAGCTCCCTGCCACAGGAGATCTTCTGTGTTCAGACGATCGGGTCAGTTGTTATCGATATCCACATGCCGCGTTTCCTTGAGGCAAAACAACCCGACAATCAGGCTCACCCCTGTCACCATCACCGGGTACCACAGGCCGTAGAAGATATCGCCGGTGTACACCACCAGCGCAAACGATACGGTCGGCAGGAACCCGCCGAACCAGCCGTTACCGATGTGGTAGGGCAGGGACATCGAGGTATAGCGGATACGCGTCGGGAACAGTTCCACCATCAGCGCCGCCAGCGGGCCGTAGCACATGGCGGCGATCAGGATCAGCACCACGATCAACACCACCACCATGACCTTGTTGACCTGCGCCACATCCGCCGAAGACGGGTAACCGGCCAGGGTCACGGCACCGCGCAACGCCGCTTCGTCAAAACCGTCGATCTTGACTTCGCCGACGCTCACCTGAACGGGGCTGCCGGCCGGCGCAGCAGCGCTGGTGTAGGGCAGGCCTTGTTTGACCAAGAAGGTTTTGACCTTGTCGCATGGGCTGTCAAACCGTGCCTTGCCCACCGGGTCGAATTGGAAGGTGCAGGTGGCCGGGTCGGCCAGCACGGTGATCGGTGCCTGGTGGCTGGCCTGATCCATCGCCGGGTTGGTGTAGTGCGCCAGGCCCTTGAAGATCGGGAAGTACAGGGCGGTGGCCAGCAGCAGGCCGAGCATCAGCACCGGTTTGCGTCCGATCTTGTCCGACAGCCAGCCGAACAGGATAAAGAACGGCGCGCCAATCACCACGCTGATAATCAGCAGCATATTGGCCAGGGCCGGGTCCATCCGCAGGAATTGGGTGAGGAAGAACAGCACGTAGAATTGCGCCGCGTAGAAGGTCACCGCTTGCCCGCCGTTGATGCTGAACAGCGCGATCAGCACCACCTTGAGGTTTTCCCACTTACCGAACGACTCACGGATCGGCGCCTTGCTGGCCTTGCCTTCTTCTTTCATTTTCAAGAAGGCCGGCGACTCGTGCAGGCTCATGCGGATCCAGGTGGAAATGCCCAGCAGCACGATGGAAAACAGGAACGGGATGCGCCAGCCCCACACTTCGAACTGGTCGCCGGTGAAGTAGCGGCACGCCAGCACCACCAACAGCGAGAGCAGCAGGCCGATGGTGGCGGTGGACTGGATCCAGCTGGTGTGGAACCCGCGTTTGCCGACTGGCGCATGCTCGGCGACGTAAGTGGCGGCGCCGCCGTATTCACCGCCCAGGGCCAGGCCCTGCAACATGCGCAGCACGATCAGGATGATCGGCGCGGCGATGCCGATGCTGGCGTAGGTCGGCAACAGACCGACGCAGAAGGTCGCTACGCCCATCAGGATGATGGTCACCAGGAAGGTGTACTTGCGCCCGATCATGTCGCCCAGACGGCCGAACACCAGCGCGCCGAACGGCCGCACCACAAAGCCGGCCGCGAAGGCCATCAAGGCAAAGATAAAGGCCGTGGTGTCGTTGACCCCGGCAAAGAACTGCTTGCTGATCACCGCCGCGAGGGCGCCGTAGAGGAAGAAGTCATACCACTCGAACACCGTCCCCAAGGACGAAGCGAAGATGACTTTCTTGGAATCGTTGCTGGTGCTCGTGTCTATCGCCGAGCCCAGGGTTTGAGCATGTTCTGACATCGGGTAACCCTCACAGTGATTATTTATTGTTGTTCCACTGTCGGCGCCGGGTGCGGCGCCGCTATTCAGATTGCGTGAACCAGTTCTTTCTCCGGTGCGAGGCTCCTTGTGTGCGGCGAAAGGATCAGCTGCGCGGCTTTTTCCGCGATCATCAGCGTGGGTGAACAGGTATTGCCGGACGTAATGCGCGGCATGATCGAGGCGTCGGCGATGCGCAGGCCGGGCACGCCGTGCACGCGTAGCTGGGCGTCGACCACTGCGTCCTTGTCGTGACCCATGCGGCAGGTGCCCACCGGATGGAAGATCGTCGTGCCGATGCGTGCGGCGGCTTCGTGCAGTTGTGCTTCGGTTTGCAGCGAATCGCCCGGCAAATATTCCACCGGCTTGAACTGGCTCAAGGCCGGCGCCGCGACGATGCGCCGGGTCAGGCGGATGGCATCGGCGGCTACGCGCAGGTCTTCGGGGTGGCTGAGGTAGTTGGGCTGGATCAGCGGCGCATCCGCCGGGTTGGCTGAGCGGATATCGACGCGGCCACGGCTCTGCGGGCGCAGATCGCAGACCGAGGCGGTGAACGCCGGGAAGCCATGCAACGGCTCGCCGAAACGCTCCAGGGACAGCGGCTGCACATGGTATTCGAGGTTGGCCGAGGCCTGCTCCGGCCCCGAGCGGGCAAATGCGCCGAGCTGGCTGGGTGCCATCGACAATGGGCCGCTGCGGTCGTACAGGTAGCGCAGGCCCATGCCCATCTTGCCCCACAGGGTGCCGGCGATCTGGTTGAGGGTGCGTGCGTTTTCCAGCTTGTAGATCAGACGTAGTTGCAGGTGATCCTGCAGGTTGCCGCCCACGCCGGGCAGTTCGTGCAGCACGTTGATACCGAGGGGTTTGAGCACGTTGGACGGGCCGATCCCCGAGCGTTGCAGGATGCCTGGCGAACCCACGGAACCGGCGCACAGGATGATTTCCTTGCGCGCTTTCCAACTCAGGGACTGACCGAGCCTGCGCCCGACCACTTCGCACGCGCGCCCGTTTTCCAGCAACACACGGTCGACTTCCACTTCGGTGAGCACGGTGAGGTTGGTGCGCTGACGGACCGGTTTGAGAAACGCCTTGGCCGCGTTCCAGCGCACGCCGGCCTTCTGATTGACCTGAAAGTAGCCGCAGCCTTCGTTATCGCCCTGATTGAAATCGCTGACCTTGGCGATGCCGCTTTGCGCCGCCGCTTCGCGGAAGGCATCCAGGATCGGCCACGACAGCCGTTGCTGCTCGACGCGCCACTCGCCGCTGTCATTGTGGAATTCCGAGCCGCCGGCAAAGTGGTTCTCGCTGTGCTTGAACAGCGGCAACACGTCGTTCCACGCCCAGCCGGCGTTGCCTTCGGCGGCCCAGCCATCGTAGTCACGGGCCTGGCCGCGCATGTAGATCATGCCGTTGATGGAGGAGCAACCGCCCAGCACTTTACCCCGTGGGTAACTCAACGCGCGGCCTTGCAGGCCAGGCTGGGCTTCGGTTTTGAAGCACCAGTCGGTGCGCGGGTTGCCGATGCAGAACAGGTAGCCGACGGGGATGTGGATCCAGGGGTAGTTGTCGCGGCCGCCGGCTTCTAGCAGCAGCACGCGGTGGGCGGGGTTGGCGGACAGTCGATTGGCCAGCAGGCAACCTGCGGGGCCGGCGCCTACTACTACGTAATCGTATTCAGCAGCTGCATTGGGCATCTGAGGTCTCGCTTGTTTTTCTTATTGGCCCCATCCTAGTTGTTAGTTTTCGTCTTAAAAATGTTAGTTTTTACCCAGCTGCTGTGCGTTTTTGAACAGTGCTGTAGCGGCCCACGCATTGGAGGCGACATGTTCGATTGGAATGACTTGCGGTTTTTTCTTGAGTTGCAACGCAGCGGTCGTTTGCTCACCGCCGCGCAGCGCCTGAAAACCACCCACGCTACGGTGGCGCGGCATATCGAGGCCATCGAAAAGAGCCTGGGCACCGCGCTATTCGTGCAGCATGCCCACGGTTACGAGCTGACCCCCTCTGGCGAGGCCCTGCTCAAACATGCCGAAGCCATGGAAAACGTGGCGCTGCTGGCCGAAGACGAACTCACCCACACCGCCGCGCCGCTGGGCAAGATCCGCCTCGGTGTGGCCGAAGGTCTGGGGGTGATGTTTCTGGCCGGACGCATGGGCGGCCTGTTCGAACGTTATCCGGGGCTGGAAGTGGAACTGGTGGCCGTGCCGCGCTTCGTCAGCATCCTTAACCGCGAAGCGGAAATCAGCATCCACCTCGAACGCCCCAGCGTCGACCAACTCGTCACCCGCAAACTCACGGATTACCGCCTCTCCCTTTACGCCAGCCGCGCCTATCTGGATCGCAACCCGCCGATTGAAAAACGCGAAGATCTCGCGGCCCATGCCTGGATTGATTATGTTGACGACCTGCTGTTCAGCCAGGAGCTGAAATTCCTCAGCAGTTTCTGTCGCAACCCTAAAGTGGTGTTCCACAGCACCAGCGTCATTGCTCAACACCAGGCGGCGCGCTCGGGGTTAGGGATTGCGGTATTGCCCTGCTTCATGGCCGCCAGCGACCCGGACCTGGTGGCGTTGCTGCCGGGGGAGGGCATCCAGCGCAGCTACTGGATCAGCTCGCGTCGGGAGTTGCACAAGTCCGTGCGGCTGCGAGTGTTGTGGGATTACGTGGTGGAGTTGTGCGCGCGGGAGCAGCCGCTGTTGCTTGGCGAGTCCGGCTGATGCCTCCACCCAGCAGTGTCTAGAGAGAGGGCCGCTCCGCGCCCCAGCGTGGGCGGTGCGACGATTCGACAAGCCCGCTCACACACAATAAGAATGTGTGCCGCAGCCCTGTAGTGAGCAGGCTTGCCCTGCGCCGGGCTGCGGAGCAGCCCCGAAAACTGGCCAACCGTTTTTGCCTGACACACCGCGGTGTCGGGAGAGAGGGCCGCTTCGCGCCCCAGCGTGGGCGGTGCGAAGATTCGACAAGCCCGCTCACCAAAAAAGCTCACTGACCACAGCAGGGTTAAAGAAACCAGCGGTACTCACGCACACTTATCTCTTGTTGAAAGGCCAGATGATCCTGGCGTTTGTTTTCGCAATACACATCGACAAATTCCGCACCCAGCTTCTCGCGCACGCTGGGGTGCTGCTGCATGGTGCGTACGGCGTCGAGCATGTCCAGGGGGAAGTCGGTGCCGCTGGTGCGGTCCTCGTTCAAGGGCGCGATGGGCTCGCGCTGGGTGTCGAGGCCATGTTCCAGGCCGGCGAGGATCGCCGCGAGCACCAGGTACGGGTTGGCATCGGCGCTGGCCAGGCGGTGTTCGATGCGCAAGTTGCGCGGGTCGGAGTCGGGGATGCGCACGCACGCATCGCGGTCTTCGAAGCCCCAGCAGGCGCGGGTGGCGGCGTTTACAGTGCCGCCCAGGCGGCGGAAGGCATTGTGGTTGGGCGAGAAGATCGGCATGCAGTGAGGCAGCAACTCCAGGCACCCAGCCACGGCATGGCGTAGCGGTTGCTGCTGATGCGCCGCCAGCAAGTTGTTGCCCGCGCCGTCATACAGGCTGACATGCACATGCATGCCGCTGCCAGGATGTTCCAGGTACGGCTTGGCCATGAAGCTGGCGCGATAGCCATGCTTGAGCGCCACGCCACGGGTGCTGCGGCAGAACAGCGCGGCCCAGTCGGCGGCGCGCAGGCCGTCGTCGAGGTGGCCGAAATTGATCTCGAACTGGCCGGGGCCGAGTTCAGCGGTAATCACCGTGATGTCGATGCCCTGGTCCTTGGCTGTCTGGGCCATATCGTCCAGGACTTCTGAGAAGCGCGACAGCCGCTCGATATGCAGGGTGGGCTGGTCGTCGGCGTCGTCGCTCAGCGGGTCGCGGGCAAATTGCGGCAGGCCGTGGTCGAGGGTTTTGTCGAACAGATAGAACTCCAATTCGAACGCCACCACCGGGTGGATGCCTTTGTGGTGCAGACGCTGCAGCACCTTGGCCAGCACTTCGCGGGGTTCGAATTCAATGGGGGCTTCGGTGCCATCGGAGGTGATCAGCATCTGGCCCAGAGGCTGCGATTCCCAACTCACCGGCTTGAGCGTGCCGGGTACCAGGCGTCGGTTAGCGTCCGGGTCGCCGTCGTGGAAGCAGTAGTCGCCGATCTTGAACAACCCGCCCTGGGTCCCCAGCAACACGGCATTCTGCGGCAGTTTCAAGGGGCTGCCGGCGGCGACTTTTTCGAGCATCTCGATCGGGTAGCGCTTGCCGTAGAAATGCCCGGGAATGTCCAGGGCGATCAGGTCGACATAACGCACATCCGGGTGGTGCTGGCGAAAGGTCCGTACTTCGGCCAGCAACGTGGAAGATTGGCTTTTCACGGGTGATGCTCCTAGTTGTAAACCCAGAGTACGCGGGCGGGCAGGTCGGTCAGGTTGGCGTAGCGGCAACGCGCAAAGCTGGGCAGGTGAAAGCTGTCGCCGGGGCCGAGGGTCACCACGTCGTTTTCACCGTCCACCCACAGCGTCAATTCGCCTTCCAGCACAAAACCGGCCTGTTCGGCGCGGTCGCTCATGCTCTGGTCACCGCTGTTGGCGCCCGGGGCAAGCAGGCTATCGAGCATCGAGAACGCGCCGTTCATGCTGGGGGAGACCAGGATGTCGGTGATGCCATTGGCGTAGTACACCGTGCGCCGCTCGTTGGGCCGGGTTACCCAGTCAATCGCCTTGGGCTTGGGCTGGCTGTAGAAGTAGGTGGTAGGCACATCGAGGGCGTGGCTGATGGCGGTCAAGTCCGCCACCGTCGGGCGCGACAAACCACGCTCGACCTGGGAGAGGAAGCCTACCGAGCGTTCGATCTTCTGTGCCAATTGGGCCAGGGTGAGCTTCTTGTGCTTGCGCAGGTCATGGATCAGGGCGGCGAGGGTGGCGAGTTCGTCTTGTGGCGTCATGAAATTTATTTCTTAAAATTTCATGAAAAATTACACGATTAATTTCATATGGGCAATGGGCAGGTCGGGCAGGTGTGCTTTCCCTTTGCTAAGGCCCGCTGAATGATTCCGCCCCGCTGCGGTCGGAACCTGGGTACGCATCATTCATTGAAGGAGCACCTATGCAGTCCAAAACCCTAGCCGCTTGCGTGTTGGTAGCCGCCAGCCTGTCCACCGTCAGCTTCGTGGCCCAGGCCGGTGATACGCCCCAGGAAACCGTGCAGCCTTCTACGATCAACACCCGTGATTTGAAAGAGGGCGATCGTGCCCCGGACATCTTGATGCGCAAAGAATCCGCCGTCACCGACTGGAAAAAACGCGGCCTCAAGCAGCCTGAGGAAGACAGCCAATGGGCACGCGTCGGTGATCGTTTTGTGCTGCTCAAGACCACCAACGGCACGATTCTGGAGATCACGCCGGTCAAAAAATAACTCGCCGGCAGCGCCTGCTTTTTTGCAGAAACCTGGGTTATGGTAGCCGACCGCAATGGTCGCGTTACCTTCCAGGAAAGAGAGCAGGATGCTTGCCACAATCAAACATTACCCCCGCACCGTAAACCTGTTGCTGTGTGCCACCTTGCTGCTGACCTTGGCCAAGGCGATCACCTTTCCCTACCTGGTCATCTACCTCACCAGCCATTTTTCCCTGGATATCAGCCAGGTCGGCCTGGTGATCGGCAGTTCGCTGATTGTTGGCTCGTTGCTCAGTGTGTACGGCGGCTTCCTGGTCGATCGCGTCAACAGTTATCGCTTGCTGCTGGGCCTGAGTGTGGCGTTCGTGCTGGGGTTTATCGGCACGGTGCTGGCGCAGGATATCTGGACGTTCTATACCTGCCTGATTTTGATCAACCTGGCCTACGCGGTGATCGACATTGCGGTGAAAGCCGGGTTTGCCAGCCTGCTGCCCGAAGACGCGCGCAGCGAAGTGTTTTCCATCAAATACACCCTGACCAATATCGGCTATGCCGTGGGGCCGTTTTTTGGCGCGATGGTGGCCAAGCTGGATATCAGCTTGCCGTTTATCCTGTCGACCTTGTTGGGAGTGGGGTTCTTTCTGCTGTACGCACGTTGGGGGGATCGCACCCTCGCCACCGCCGAGGTTGCGCAGAAACCGGTGTCGTTCCCTGCGGTGGGCCGCGTGCTACTGCGCGACCGTCGCCTGGTGTGCTTTACCCTCGGCGGTTTGCTCAGTGCCGTGGTATTCGGCCAGTTCACCGCCTACCTGTCGCAGTACCTGGTGACGACCACCACCGCGGAATACACCTACACCGTCATCAGCGCGGTGCTCACCACTAACGCCGTGCTGGTGATCGCCTTGCAATACCTGATTGGCCGGCGCATTTCCCACCGTTACCTGAGCCAGTGGCTGATCGCGGGCTTGAGCATGTTTATGCTGGGGTTGATCGGGTTCGGGTTGTCCACCAGCGTGCTGGGGTGGGTGCTGGCGATGGCGGTGTTCACGGTGGGGGAGATTATCGTGTTTCCGGCCGAGTACATGTTTATCGACCGAATCGCCCCGGACCACCTGCGGGGCATGTATTACGGGGCGCAGAATCTGTCCAACCTCGGCGCTGCGCTGGGGCCGGTGCTATGTGGGGTGGTACTGGCCAGTCTACCGGCCCATTACATGTTCTACATGCTGGGCGCGTTTATCGTCGGGGGCGGGGTGTTTTACTTTATCGGTGCGTCGATAAAGGCAAGTCATCCAGCGTGAGCTTGCCCACGTTATTGCTTTGCAGCTCGTAGCGCAGTTCTTCGACCATTTTTGCCACTTCTTGCGGGGTATGCAGCCGGTTGGTGCTGATCCCTGTGACCACCAGATCCACCCGGCCGGTTTCAGCGTCGTAGACCTTCAGGGTCAAGGACGCATCCCGGCACAGGGTGAATTCGCAGGTCAGTGGCGATAGGCCTTCTTCGATGCAGTTTCGCAGTTGAGCGAGGGTGAACATGCGGTTTCCTTCAAAGCATGAAAAAGCGACGGCACAAGGTCAAAGCTCCCTGTACCCACGGGCTGAAGGTTAGGGATTGCAGACCCAGGCCATAAGGCGAATTCGCACTAGTGGCACTGGTGCATTTGCACTGTCAGCGTCTATTTTTCACCCTCAAGTCCCCTGCAAACAGCCCGCGTTGCCGCGCCCACACGATCGCCGCACTACGGCTGTGTACCCCCAGCTTGGAGTAAACCGTGGCCACATGGTTACGCACAGTGTTGGGAGCCAGTTTCAGTCGTGAGGCGATCTCCTTGTCCGCCAGACCTTCGCAGATCAACCCCAGCACATCGCGCTCGCGGGCGGTGAGGTCGGTGAAGCTCACATTCGGCAAGTTGGGACTGTTAACGCTTTTGGCGTTGGCCAGTTTTTCGATCAGCGTCTGGCTGAACCATGAAGCGTCTTGCATTACCTCTTCGATGGCCGCTACCAGCTCCAGCTCTGAGCGCTTGCGCTCGGTGATATTCATCATGACCAACAGATAGCAGGGCATGTCCTGGATCACTACCGTGTCGGCCGAGACCACACAGTCGATCACTTCGTTACCTTTCTTGCGCACCTTGAGGTCTTGGCCGTCGAGATTGCCGGCCTTCTCGAGAGTGGCGAACAACTGCTCGCTCGCCGCGTTGCCGTCGATAAACCCGATTTCTTCGATGGATTTGCCGATCAGCTCTTCGCTGATGTAACCGGTAATGCTCATGAACGCTTCGTTGACGTCCACCACATGGCGATTGTCGGCGTTGCACACCAGGGTGGGCACGGGCGTCAGGCGGAACGACTTGGCGAAGCGTTCCTCACTCTGGCGCAGGGCGATTTCCGCTTTGCGCCGCGGTTCCAGATCCATGAAAGAAAACAGCATGCAATCTTCTTCGTTCATGTCCAGCGGTTGACCGGCAACGATCACCAGTTTGCTGCCGCCTTTGGGTAGTTTCAGTTCAGCTTCCATCTGTGGGATGGTGGCGCCTTCGCTCAGGCGCTGGATGGCCAGGTCCTTGCGCTCGGCCTGTTCCAGCACGTCCAGCTCGTACACCGAGCGACCGATCACCTGATCGCGGCTGTAGCCGGTCATCTCCAGGAAACCCTGGTTGACCTTGATGTAGCGCAGGTCGCTCAAGCGGCAGATCACCGCCGGCGCGGGGTTGGCGTTGAAGGTTTTTTCGAAGCGCTGCTCGGCGCTGGCCCATTGGGTGGCGTTGCTGAGGATCAGCACCAGCAATTCAGGTTCACCTCGTGAGTCGGTGATCACCAAGCTGCGCAGGCGGTGCACCCAGGTTTTGTCCGGAGTGGCCGTGGGCGTGACCTCCACGATCACATCGCTGAATTCGTCACCGGCCGCCGCGCGAGCCAGCGGGTAGCTGTCGTCCTGCACCGGATGGTTATTGCGATAGCGCAGCGAGAAACGCTCGGCGTACTGCTGCCCATTGGCGCCCAACCCCATCACGTCACCGACGCCATGCATGGTCAGCGCCGCTTCGTTGGCCCACAGGATGGTCTGGTCGACTTCGGCCAGAATCACACCGTCGGACAAGCCGGAGATGATTTGCTGCAATTGGCGGCGGTTGGTTTCTTTGGCAAGGACGTCCTGGCTCATGCTGTCTCCCGAAAAAAGCACATGAAAATTCCGACAGCCTTGGCTCGTGATAGTGCAAACAAAATGCAGGAGTGGTAGGTAAAAATGCACTCGAACGGGTGGTGCATTTGGCCTATTAGGGTTCAAGAGATGTGGTTAGGGGCGGGCCCTAACCACACACCTCAGTTTGCCAGCCAGCCGACGATCGGCACGATCATCAGCGTGCTCAACGCCATTGAGATCACGTTGCCGATATAAGGATGGAAATGCGCGGGTAGCCTCGACGCAATCGCAAAGGCCAACGGTGGTGCGACCAGAGCACCGAGCAATGCGCTGGCGCCCATCACGGTCAAACTCCCGCCATGGGTCAACACCGCCGCCGGAACGACCGACACCAACGGAACATAGGTGGGGTACCAGCCGTGCCGTATCCATTGCCGACGCCATATCACCACGCCCGCTGCCGATGTCATTGCCTGTGCGCCGATCATGGACAGGAGCAGGCCAGAGCCATATGCCGGGCTCATGGGGTTGAGCGCATAAGCGAGCAGAACCCCCGCCAGCAGACCGAGACTGGCCAGCTCATTGCCGAAAAACGGCGCTTCGGAAAAGTCAGCCAGCACTCGGCGCAGGCTCCAGACAACAGCATGGTCAGCCGGTGCAACCGGAGCGGGCTTCTCGGGAGCGATGTAGTCCGAACGCACCAGCGAGGGCACTTTATGACACAGCGTAAAGGCGATCACGCTTCCAGCGGCCATGCCCAATACGTTGCCGACCACGGCGGGCAAGCCCAGCGGTACGCACACCAGATTGACGATCAGCAAGCACATGGGCGTGACCAGCAATGCACCCAGTACCGCGCCGTTGAGGGTGACCTTCCAGCCGCCGCCAAACATCAGCACCATCGCCGCCGGCAATGAAACGAACGCCGCGAAGGTAGGCTGCCAGGTGTCCGCCGTGACACTCCAGCCCCACAGCAGATTGCTCAGCAACAAGCCGATCAACGAACTGGTCACCAACCAGGGCCACAAGCCGGTGCCATAACAGATGGAAAAACCTTGCCAGGCTTTGCCCTGCCGACTCGCCCACCAGGCCAGATAAGCACCACTCAACAGACCCAGGGATGCCAGCTCATGCTTGTAAAAGGCGACCTCGCTGATGTCGCCTGTTACCCAACGCAACCAGGCCGCCGGATCCGGCAAGGCCGTGACCATGTCGCGATAGCCCGGCCATGAACCTTGGTGAGTGGAGACCACATAGAGCATCACTAAGATCGCGATGGCTCCCAGGGCCAGGACGGTTAAATCCAAGCGTGAGCGCGTGGGTATTTTCTTGGTCAGTAAAGGCTCCATAAATCGCCCTCCGCTCAACGAGGCAGGGCAGGGTGGTGAGAGTAGCCGAGCATCTGATCGTACAAATCATGGCGGCGGTCTCTGTGCAGGTCATTGAGGCTGTTCCAGATCGGCGCGCTGCGAGCACTGGTGACGTCGATGTCGGCAAACAGGATTTCCTGGCGATTGGCCGAGGCCACTTCACCGATCGGCCAGCCATTGGTGCCGGCGATCAACGAGCATCCGAGGTAGCGCGCATCCCGCTCTTGGCCGATGCGGCTGGCGGCGGCGATAAACACGTTATTCACGTGGGCGGCGGTCATCGTCAGATACGACGCCATGCACTTCCCGGCTTCATCGAACAGCGGCGGTGGCGTCCACACCCAGTTGTTCACGCTGCAGATAATATCGGCGCCTTGCTGGCTGAGGATGCGCGGCACCTCCGGGAACCAGATGTCCCAGCAGATCAACAGGCCGATGCGGCCTATGGCCGTTTCAAACACCGGGAATCCAGTATTGCCCGGTGTGAACCAGAGCTTTTCCAGGTTCCATAGATGGGCTTTGCGGTACTTACCGATAAAGCCTTCGGGGCCCAGCAACACCGCAGTGTTGAACAGCTGCCCATGCTCAATCTCGTTTAGACCGGCCACCAGGTACACCTGATGCTTGCAGGCAAAATCCGTCCATTCCCTTACGCTCTGGCCATTCGGCACGGCCTCTGCGTGATCGAAGGCATCCTGACGACTGCTGAAGAAATATCCGCAATTGGCCAGTTCCGGCAGCACGATCAGATTCGCGCCACCGTTTGCCGCTTCGGCAGCGAGGGAAAGGCTTTGACGCAGGTTATCGCTTCGATTGGCGACTCCCACCTGTGGGTCGAACTGAATGACGGCAACGCGGGCGGGGCTTGTGGGTGTGCTCATGAGGTTGGCCTCTTATTGTTATGCAACCGGATTTGGTTGGGTGTTTATAAGAGGCGGGTTAATGTTTAAATGAAAGTCAGATGATTCCTTTTGTGTTGTAGTCGGTTTCCTTTAGAGGATTGCATGCGCTGTTTTGTACTCGGGGTAGTCTCGCATGCTAAATCCACCGTTGAAGCTCGCCTTGGTTCTGTTACAGATGTTAATTACTGTGTCGACGGCGCCCCTGAAACAAGGCTCCGTCCAACCTGAATCAACAGAAAAGGATTCGCCGCATAGATAAAGTCCAGAGATGGGCGAGAAGTCTCTGTTGTATTTCATTAAGCCTACGGCCTCGTGATAAGTTCCCGGACGATAAAGCTTTGCACAGCCTAAAGAATTTTTATCTTGCATCCATCGCTGAACAATTGCCTGGTCGCGCCCTATATAAGGGGATATACGCTGTTTAATATTATTTGAGTTTAGAAGGATCCTATCTAGTTCTGCTATGCATTTGTCGACAAGTTCTTTGTCGGTGAACGATGAAAGCTTCATTGCGTCATCCTCCCATGTATAGCTCAAGAGGATGCAGTCATAAGTGTCATTGTTGTTGTAGCGGTAAGTGTAAGCGTCATGAATGAAACTGTCGGTGACAATGGCTTGGGGTATTTTTTTGTTGAAGCTTAGGAATGTTTTTTTCAATGGTGCATATACTTTGCAGCTGCTTTCCCAATGAGCTGTCTTGTAGGCGGTTATCGTTTCGAAAGGCAGCATTTTTTGATCAAATCCCTCGAGCTGAATTTGCGTTTCTATCAGCCATGACGACTGAGTCAGCATCAATAAACTCTTGCTTGGTCATGAGAGGGGATGTGACGTTCCAATCGTAATAAACCCTGATTTTTGCGTTGCTAAGTTTTTTAAGTTTTGTGACAGCGCAGTTTGTCAATAATCCAGCAGGGTTTTTAATTAGATGTTCGTAAGGTGAGTCTGCGGTTTCGCGCGATTTTATAAAGAGTAGGGACTCTGCCAGCGAGGCGAGGCCAATATAGTTTGGTTTACTAAATTTTAGCCCTCTTGAATCACTGATTGTCCTTGCTTCAAGATAGGGAGATGGTATCGGTTTACCATCGCTATCCACGCGTCCGTGGATTAGCTGTAGATGACTGCTGAAGCCAAACATCGCTGTGCGTATCGGGTAAAGTGAGCATACATCGTAGAATGCCCCCCAACTGCCGTCACCAATACCGATAGAATAAAAAATAGCAGATTCCTGCGCGGTCATACCCATCCCGCCGAAATTCCCAGGATCAATCTGCGACCATTGATCTATGGCAGGCATCTTCACGAGATCACGAAACGAAGTTGCTTCGTATTTTTTCACGATCGCAGCCCACATTGTCTCCCAGTACTCGGAGCCGTAATGCTCGCAGATATGCAGTGTCATCCGCTCGGCAAAGGTTTTCCACTTGGTAAATACGAGGCGTAAGAGTTCTCCAGGCGGAGCCGTTTTTCCATCTGTATTTTTCCAAATAAGCATGTTCGGTTCACTATCCCCATCCAAGCATCCCTCACGCAGATAGATCCCGGTTGAATGGACTGTAGGGCTTCCGGGGTTTGGGAAATCGGAGTGGACCAGTTCAAACTCGCTGGCGTAATAAGCCATGAGGGACCGGCCATCTTTGGGAGGCTCATTTGTTTTGTTGAAAAAAGGCATTCTCATTGCACCTAACTCAAAAGGAGGGCGACCAACAGTGGCCGTGTTGTTGCTGCCGAGGGCCGTAAAGTGTCGGCCGCCTACGCGGCTCGACTTTTCAATCAATGTAATATTTTCGAAACCGCATCTATGCAATTCGCGAACAGTCGTTAAGCCTGTAATACCTGCACCTATTACGCAGATTTTGTGGCCTACGTCGGTCGCTTGGGCGATGCCATTGTCTTGCTCCACCAACATTCGATAGTCGAAACACAAGTCGGGTGGATTGGGGAATGAGGCTCTCCAATTTTTGTTAGCGTTTCGCTTTTTTTGACGATGCTCCCGGGCGATATCTGCGGGGTAATTGAAACTGGAGCCGATGGTCATTTTTAATCTTCCTGTTCAGAGGTATTGGTCACTCTTTAGGTTGAACATCAACACCGAATGTGAAAATCAGCAGCGTGTGATTTGAGGTAAAGGTAAGTCGCCGTCGCGTGTAGGTGGAGGGCGTCTGACGGTTGTCTCCAAGCTTGCCAAGCCCGCCCGATTCTGGGAAAACGCTGAGTTTTCAACTTTCAAAGAGTCCCTATGAACCCCAACGAACTCCAGATCACCGACATCCGCCCAGGCACCGGCAAAGCCGTGGTCAAAGGCGCGCTGATCACCACTCAATACACCGGTACGCTGGCGGACGGCACCGTGTTCGATTCCTCTTGGGAGCGCGGCAAGCCCTTCCAGTGCGTGATCGGCACAGGGCGCGTGATCAAGGGCTGGGACCAGGGCCTGATGGGCATGCAGGTGGGCGGGGTACGTCGCTTGTTCGTGCCGGCGCATCTGGCGTATGGCGAGCGTTCGATGGGCGCGCATATCAAGCCCAACAGCGATTTGCATTTTGAGATCGAGTTGCTGGAGGTGCTGACGCGGGATGATTAATCCCTGGGCGACTGGTCGCGGTCGTGAACATGGCTGCCGATGTGCTTGCTGCCGGCGTGTGGCATATCGGTTTGCTTCTGGTGCACACACGCTTGCACGGCACCGGGTTTGCTCAGCGCCTGCATTCAGGCTTGCAAGCGTGGGCGGTAAAAAACGGTGCCCGATGGTTGCGGCTGAGTGTGGTGATCGGCAATCGCAAGGCCGAGCGTTTCTGGTCCCGGCTCGGCTATGTGCCGGTGCGCACGCGCGCAGGGATCGTCATGGGACGCCAGGAAAATAGCGTGTCGATTCGGGTCATGGCGTTGTGTGGCGCAGGGATGGATGAGTATTTGAGCCAGGTGCCGCGAGACCGAGCGGATGCCTCTTGACCCAGACTCTCCGTCGCCCAAGACGCCCTTCCTGAACCCATCCTGAAGAACTTTCTTATTCATCATGCAGAAACTTTCCTACGGTTTACTCTCCGGAAATCGGGGCGTAAGCTTCGCGCGTTTTCATCAATTGCGGAGACCCTCAGTGGGTACTTGTTCGAGTGACAGTAGTCGGCCGGTTCTGATAACCGGCACATACTTGGCAAGATAACGCGCATGCTTTCGATGCCGTTGTCTCGCCACTAACGCGAGAAGCGGCATCCCGGCCGCAGCCTGTCCTGGCTGTGCCTCGATCCTCTCTCATCGACGCTGACCAGCTCCCGGGTTCTCTCGGGCTGCTACGGACGCGCCTGCCTTTTATCCGGCGGGCGAGCCCGGTGTGACTGTGCCTGTTCGAGGGCGCGGTGCGCACGGGCCGTACCTGCACGACGGTTTCCTCGCGCAGGAGTAATACTCATGAACCTTGCTCTGCTTAAAGAGTTCTTCGCCGGCTTCCTGCGGACCCGGCACATTGCCCGGCACTTCCGTCGCCTGGCCATGCTTGAGACCGTCAACGACGCCAGCGTCAGCCGCGAAGTGCCGCCGACCCTGGCACAAACCCTGGTCGGCGCGGCTAACAGCAGCGCTGTGCAATTGCTCGGTACGCTGGGCAGCCACACCGACGGCCTGACCGCCGCCGAGGCCGACGCCCTACGCGTGCAGTACGGCCTCAACGAGGTCGAGCACGAGCAGCCGCTGCCGTGGTGGGTGCACCTGTGGCACTGCTATAAAAATCCGTTCAACCTGCTGCTGACCCTGTTGGCGGTGATCTCCTGGCTGACCGAGGACATGAAGGCCGCCACGGTGATCTTCTCCATGGTGGTGCTCTCGACCTTGCTGCGCTTTTGGCAGGAGGCCAAGTCCAACAAGGCCGCCGATGCGTTGAAGGCCATGGTCAGCAACACTGCCACGGTGCTGCGCCGGGATGACGGCAAGCGCATCGAACTGCCGATCAAGCAACTGGTGCCGGGCGATCTGATCGTGCTGTCGGCCGGTGACATGATTCCCGCCGATTGCCGCGTGCTCAGCGCCAAAGACCTGTTTGTCAGCCAGGCGGCGATGACCGGCGAATCGATGCCGGTGGAGAAATTCGCCCTGCAGCAGGACGCCCAGACTCGTAACCCGTTGGACCTGGAAAACATACTGTTCATGGGCACCAACGTGGTTTCCGGTGCGGCCACGGCGGTGATCCTCACCACCGGCAACAGCACCTATTTCGGCGCGCTGGCCCAGCGGGTCACCGCTACTGACCGTGCCACCACCTCGTTTCAGCATGGGGTGAACAAGGTCAGTTGGTTGCTGATCCGCTTTATGTTCGTGATGGCGCCGCTGGTGCTGTTCATTAACGGCTTCACCAAAGGCGACTGGACCGAAGCGCTGCTGTTCGCACTGTCGATTGCCGTGGGCCTGACCCCGGAAATGCTACCGATGATCGTCACCTCGACCCTGGCCAAGGGTGCGGTATTTCTGTCGCGCAAAAAAGTCATCGTCAAGCGCCTGGACGCGATCCAGAACTTTGGCGCGATGGACGTGCTGTGCACCGACAAGACCGGCACCCTGACCCAGGACAAGATTTTTCTGGCACGCCATGTCGACGTGTGGGGCGAAGAGTCCGACGACGTCTTGGAAATGGCCTACCTCAACAGTTACTACCAGACCGGCCTGAAAAACTTGTTGGACGTGGCGGTGCTTGAACATGTGGAAGTGCACCGTGAACTGAAGGTGGGTACGGCGTTTCAGAAAGTCGATGAGATTCCGTTCGACTTCAACCGCCGGCGCATGTCGGTGGTGGTGGCTGAACAAGGCCTGCCGCACCTGCTGATCTGCAAGGGCGCCGTGGAAGAGATTCTGTCGGTGTGCAACAGCGTGCGCCACGGCGACACCAATGAAGCGCTGACCGAAGAACTGCTGGCGCGCATCCGGCAGGTGACTGCTGCTTTCAATGAAGAAGGGCTGCGCGTGGTAGCGGTGGCCGCGAGGCCAATGACAGCGGGGCGTGACACCTACAGCCTGGCCGATGAAAACGACCTCACGCTGATCGGTTATGTAGCGTTTCTCGACCCGCCCAAGGAAAGCACTGCACCGGCACTCAAAGCGCTCAAGGCCCACGGCGTGGCAGTCAAGGTGCTGACTGGCGATAACGAACTGGTCACCGCAAAGATCTGCCGCGAAGTCGGCCTGGAGCAACAGGGCCTGCTGATGGGGAACGACATCGAAGCGATGACCGACGCCGAACTAGCCGTGGCGGTGGAAACCACCAACGTGTTCGCCAAGCTCACGCCAGCTCACAAGGAGCGCATTGTGCGCCTGCTCAAGGCCAACGGGCATGTGGTGGGCTTTATGGGCGATGGCATCAACGATGCACCGGCGCTGCGTACGGCGGATATCGGTATTTCGGTGGACAGCGCGGTGGACATCGCCAAGGAAGCCGCGGACATCATCCTGCTGGAAAAGAGCCTGATGATCCTGGAGGAGGGCGTGCTGGAAGGTCGGCGCACCTTCGCCAACATGCTCAAGTACATCAAGATGACCGCCAGCTCCAACTTCGGCAACGTGTTCTCCGTGCTGGTCGCCAGCGCGTTCATTCCGTTCCTGCCGATGCTGCCGATGCACCTGCTGGTGCAGAACCTGCTGTATGACATCTCGCAGATCGCAATTCCGTTCGACAACGTCGATGCGGACATGCTGGCCAAACCGCAGCGCTGGCAGCCGGGGGACGTGGGGCGCTTTATGTTGTTCTTCGGGCCGATCAGTTCGATCTTCGACATCACCACCTTCGCCCTCATGTGGTACGTGTTCGATGCCAATACACCGGATCACCAGACGCTGTTCCAGTCCGGCTGGTTCGTGGTGGGCCTGCTGACCCAGACGCTGATCGTGCACATGATCCGCACCCCGAAAATCCCGTTCCTGCAAAGCCGCGCGGCGCTGCCGTTGATGGTGATGACCGGCGTGATCATGGCGGTGGGCATCTTTTTGCCAATGGGCCCGCTGGCGCACTACTTCAAATTGCAGGCGCTGCCATCGCTGTACTTTGTGTTTTTGCCGGTGATTCTGCTGGCGTACATGGGGCTGACCCAGGCGGTGAAGGGCTACTACATCCGTAAGTTTGGCTGGCAGTGAAACGGGGCGATTTACCATGCAGGCAATCAACAACATCAACCTCGATTCCCTGATCGATACCCTGGTCAGCCTCACCGCGGCGTTTATTCTCGGTGGGCTGATCGGCTTCGAACGTCAGTACCGCCAGCGCACGGCGGGGCTGCGCACCAACGTGCTGGTGGCGGTGGGCGCGGCCATTTTTGTCGACATGGCCAACCGCCTCGGCGGTGCGGACGGCGCGGTGCGCGTGGTGGCGTATGTAGTGTCGGGCATCGGCTTTCTGGGCGCGGGCGTGATCATGCGTGAGGAAGGCAATGTGCGCGGGCTTAACACCGCCGCCACGCTGTGGGCGTCGGCGGCGGTGGGTGCCTGCGCCGGCGCGGACCTGATTCTCGAAGCGCTGCTGGGCACCTTGTTTGTGCTGGCGGCCAACACCTTGCTGCGGCCGATCGTCAATAACATCAACCGTCAGCCGCTGGATGTGGTGTCGGCGGAGGTCACCAATATTCTGTATGTCATCGCGCGGCGTACCCAGCAAAAGGCCGTGTTGGCATTGCTCGAAGCGGAACTGGCGCGCTGCAACTACCCAGCCAGCGACGTGGACGTGCGCCCGTTCGGTCCTGAGGAAGTGGAGATCGAGGCCACACTGGCCGTGACCTCGGTGGACGGTGACGAGTTGGATGCGCTGGTGGCGCGCATCTCCATGTCGACCCTGGTGGTGCAGGCGTTCTGGAGCCCCAGTACCACCGAGTAAGCCCCTGAGGGCGGACGCCTACGCTGCCGAGCTTGGCTATGCTCTAGTGAGGAAAACTCCTACAAGTATTCGGGACTAGCCCTTCATTTGAACACGCGCACCGTTGCTATGGTTGCGCGCTTGCGCCCGCTTTGCATCAAGGCGCAACGCTACGTTTTTACTGTGTGTTCGAAAAAGAGGGGGCCTGTACTGCCTGTAGGCGTTGCGCTGAGTGATCAGAACCGTTTGTCGGAACTGTTACTTTTCACAGGTAGATGAGGCTCGCTTGATATGTAAGCGTATTGATCCTCCCAGGGGAGTCTTATGAGCAACAAAGCTTTAATTGTGGATGATCATCCTTTTATACGTGCCACCGTCAAATACCTGTTGAAGCAAGAAGGCTTCGATAAGATTTTTGAAGCAGGCAATGGTGCCGATGCGATGCAGATTGCCCGAGAGGAACGCCCGGACCTGGTCATTCTCGACTTGGCGATGCCCAAGCTCGGGGGGTTGGAGGTTATCAGTCGTATCAAGGCCCTGGAACTTCCCTGCAAGATCCTGGTGCTCACGTCGTATCTGGCGGAGTTCTTTTCCACTCGCTGCATGCGCGCCGGTGCGATGGGGTTTGTCGCTAAAACCGGTGAACTCGATGAACTGCAAAAGGCTATCAGAGCGATCCGCTCGGGCTACAGTTGTTTTCCCAGCCTGGCCACCAGTTCGGTACGCCGTGACGATCTGCAGTCCTCGGAGAAGGAATTGGTGGATTCGTTGTCGGACCGCGAACTGACTGTGTTGCAGAAACTGGCCCTGGGCCTGGGCAACAAGCAGATCGCTGCGGATATGCTGTTGAGTCACAAGACCATCAGCACCTACAAAACCCGGCTCAAGGAAAAACTACGCATGTCCTCGGTGGTGCACTTGTCCAAGTTCGCCCAACGCAATCATCTGATTTGAAATGATCACCTCTCGGCTGGCGAAACTCACGGCCATCCTTCTGATAGGGCTGTTGCCGCAGGCGGCGATGGCCCTGGACGAACCGCATCAACTGCAGTTGCTGGGTCACTCCACCCTGAAAGACGCTTCCGTGACGCTGGACGAAGCCGACTGGCGCTGGCTGCGGGAGCGCCGCGTGCTGGTGATGGGCGTGTCCGGGCCGGATTACGCCCCGTTTGACTTGACCAACAACAAGAACGAACTCGAAGGCATCACCGCCGATTATGCGGCGTTGATTGCGGACATATTGAATGTGGCGGTTGATGTGCAGCGCTTCGACACCCGCGATGAGGTGATCGAAGCCCTCAAGACCGGTGTCGTAGATTTTGTGGGTTCGGCCAATGGCTATGAAGCGGCCGACCCGCAACTAGTGCTGTCCCGCTCTTATGCCAATGACCAACCGGCATTGGTCACACGCAGCGGCGACAGTCACGCCCTCAGCGCGGACCTGGCGGGCAAGCGCGTGGCGATGCTTTACCACTATATGCAGCCCGACGCCGTACAGGCCTTTTATCCCGATGCGCAGTTGCTGTTGTTTGGCTCGACGTTCGAAGCCATCGGCGCCGTAGCGTTCGGTCAGGCGGATGTGTACCTGGGCGATGCGATCAGTGCGCGTTACCTGATCAACAAGAACCATCTCAATAATGTGCGCTTGGCGGATTTCTCTGCGTTGGAGGTCAACCCGTTCGGCTTTGCCTTCGTCAAGGACAATACCCGTCTGCTGACGATTATCAACGCTGCGCTGGCCGCGGTGCCGGCTAACCAGCAGATGGAAATCCTGCGCCGCTGGAGTGCAGGCGGCAGCGGCTTCCTGGACGCCGACCGGCTGCGTTTGAGTGCGAGTGAGCAGCGTTGGCTGGAGAAAAATCCCCGAGTGAAAGTGGCGGTGCTCGATAAGTTCCTGCCGCTATCGTATTTCAACGAGCAAGCGCAATTCGAAGGGTTGAGCGCCGAGGTCTTATCGCGCATCAGCCTGCGTACCGGTTTGAAATTCGATGTGGAGCGTGGCAGCTCGCTGCCTCGGCAAATTGATGAGGTCAGTACTGGGCGAGCGGACATGCTGGCGGTCGTCACGCCAAGCGTGGAACGCTCGGAGAAAATCCGTTTTACCCGGCCCTACCTGTCTAACCCCTATGTACTAGTGGTGGCCTCCGGCAATGAGAACCTGATCACCCTGGAAGACATGGTCGACAAGCGTCTAGCGTTGATCGGCGGTGGCGGTCTGGCGTCCTACATCGCCGTGCACTACCCGCGAGTTGTTTTCGTCGATGTGGAAAACCCTGAGCAGGCCATGGAATTGGTGGCCAATGGCAGTGTGGAGGCTGCCGCGGTTTCGCTGATCAGCGCGCGTTATATGATCGCGCGCCATTACCGTGATGGACTGCGCATCACCAGTACCATCGGCACCGAGCCGGCGCGCATCACCTTCGGGGTCAATCGTGGCCAACTGGAGCTGTACTCGATTCTCGATAAAGCCTTGTTGAGCATCACGCCAGAAGAAATGGACGAGCTGACCAATCACTGGCGCAACGAGATCATCGTGGAAGACAGCTATTGGATGCGTCATCGCAATGTGATTATTCAAGGCTTTGGCCTCGCCGCGTTGCTGCTACTGGTGACGTTGGGCTGGATCCTCTATCTACGCAACCTGATTCGCAAGCGTGCCCAGGCCGAGCGGGCGTTGAGCGATCAGATGCGGTTTATGAGCGTGCTCATCGACGGCACCCCCCATCCGATTTACGTGCGTGACCGCCAGGGTCGGCTGATGGCCTGTAACAATGCTTACCTGGACGTGTTCGGCTTCAAGCTCGAAGACGTGATCGGCAAGACCGTGGTGGAAACCGACACCGGCAACCCGCCTCAGGCCCAGTCGTTCCATGCCGATTACCTGCAGTTGATGGAGCGTGGCGAGCCACAGATTCATGATCGCGTGCTCAAGCTTCCCAGTGGCGAAGTGCTGACCATCTATCAATGGATGCTGCCGTACCGTGACGGTGACGAAAAGGTCGTGGGCATGATTGCCGGCTGGGTCGATGTCAGTGAGCGCCAGCGCTTGCTGGGCCAATTGCAGGAAGCCAAGGAAGACGCCGACGCCGCCAACCGCGCCAAGACCACGTTCCTGGCCACCATGAGCCATGAGATTCGCACCCCCATGAACGCCGTGATCGGCATGATCGAACTGGCGCTGAAGAACGCCGAGCAGGGCCGAGCCGATCGCGATGCACTGGAAGTGGCCTCGGTGGCCTCGCGCGGCATGCTGGAGCTGATCGGCGATATTCTCGATATCGCGCGCATCGAGTCCGGCCATCTATCCCTGACCCTGGCTCCGGCCAACCCGCACGAACTGCTGACGTCAGTCGCACGTGTGTTCGAGGGCCTGGCGCGAGACAAGGGACTGGCGCTGCAGGTGGAACTCGATCCGTTGATCGACTGTGCGGTGATGCTTGACCCGTTGCGCTTCAAGCAGGTGGTGTCCAACCTACTGGGCAATGCGATCAAGTTCACTGCCACCGGCCAGGTGCGCCTCGGCGCAATGGGCGCGACCCATCTGGACGGTCACTTGAACCTGAGGTTATGGGTTGAAGATACGGGCATCGGCATCAGCGCCGAAGACCAGCAGCGTTTGTTCAATCCATTTATACAAGGCGGCAATCACGAACAGTCCGCGCGCAGCGGTTCGGGCCTGGGCCTGGTGATCAGTCGCAACTTGTGCGAGATGATGGGCGGCCAACTGCACCTCACCAGTGTGCTGGGCAAAGGCACACGGATTGACGTGGCGTTGGTGCTGGCACTGACGACCGAGGCGCCGGTCTCTTTGCCTGTGCCGCACATCCCGCCGGCCCGGGCGCTCAACATCCTGGTGGTGGACGACTACCCGGCCAATCGCGTGCTGTTGGCGCGGCAACTGAGTTTCCTTGGGCATCATATCGTGACGGCCGACGACGGCGAGCAAGGGCTGGCGTTGTGGCAGAGCGGGCATTTCGATGGGGTGATCACCGATTGCAACATGCCCCTCAAGGATGGTTACGCGCTGACCCGCGACATCCGCGCCCAAGAGCGCCAACGTGGCCTGGTGCCGTGCCTGGTGTTGGGATTTACCGCCAATGCCCAGCCCGAAGAAACCGCGCGTTGCCGTCAGGCCGGCATGGACGGGTGTCTGTTCAAACCAACCGGTCTGGAGGATTTGCGCTCGGCGCTGGCGCCACGCACAGCGTGTGTCGTCAGCGACGAGGCTGAACCGGCGTTCAACTTGAGTGCATTGACCGCGCTGACGGGCGGTGACAAGGCCGCGCTGGAGGAGCTGTTGGCGCCGTTGCTTGCCAGTCTTAAAGAAGATAGCGCCATGTTGTCGACGCTGTACGAGCAGCGCAATTTCCCCAAGCTGCATGATTTGGCCCATCGCGTTAAAGGAGGGGCGCGTATGGTCAAAGCCCAGGTGCTGATCGCGTGCGCCGAAACCTTGGAAAACGTTTGTGAGCGTCGTCAGCTCGACGCCTTGGGCGCGGCGGTCGAGGCCATAAGGTCGGCCATCGACAGCCTGCATCACAGCTTGGCACTTCGCTGCAATCAGACATGACGGGGATAGAAGGTCATTCGGCCGATTTGGGAGAACTCCTACGTGAACGGGGAACATGCCTGATTTTGTCGTCGGAATATGTCTGGACAATGGGCGGGGCTCAATCACGAGCACTGCCTGCCCAGGGGGGTTGCCATGCCGAACAAAGCACTGACTATCCTGATTGCCGATGAACAGCACCTGCAACGGCTGTACATCGAAAAAATGCTCAATCAATTGGGGTACCACCGGATTGTCCCGGTGCAAACCTTTGAAGAGGTTCAGATACTCACGGCCATCCCGGCCGAGCCGTTTGATGTGCTGATCATCAATGCGGGGCTCCTGGTCGATACTTGCGAGCCGCAACCTCAGGCGCGCCATGTGCTGGTCTACGACCACCTCGATCTCTGCAAGCCGACCGGCGCTACGCCGGCGGTACTGGTGCGCTTGCCGGGTGTGCCTGACAACGTCAATCTCGAACACTTCATGGATATCATCGACCCACCCGAGGCCGCTACCGGCCTTCGGGTGTTGCCGTGGCTGCGCGAGCTATCGCGCCAGCCGGTGGCAGGCGCCTAGCCTCACTGCGAAACGATGCCTGGGCCGCTCAGCGGCGG
This sequence comes from Pseudomonas sp. ARP3, assembly GCF_001029595.1. Taxonomy (NCBI): domain Bacteria; kingdom Pseudomonadati; phylum Pseudomonadota; class Gammaproteobacteria; order Pseudomonadales; family Pseudomonadaceae; genus Pseudomonas; species Pseudomonas sp. ARP3. The sequence continues at coordinate 89,248 of NZ_LEKF01000019.1, read as the reverse complement.
ACATGTCCGCACTACGCGGCGAGCAAGTTCGGCTGAATCAGCAGCGCTCGCGCAAGCGTTTTGCCGCGCCGCGTAGCATCTGCTCGGTGCCATCCCAGCCCAGGCATCCATCGGTCACCGACACACCGTATTGCATCGACGCGCCCAAGGGCTGGCAGCCCTCGAACAAATGGCTTTCAAGCATCATGCCGATCAGCGAGGTGTCGCCCTGCAGGCGTTGCTCCAGCACGTCGTTGAATACCGCCGGTTGCCGCAATGGGTCCTTGCCACTGTTGGCATGGCTGCAATCGACCATGACCCGAGCCGCCACCTTGGACTTGGCCAGGTCGCCCTTGACCTGCGCCACGCTCTGCGCATCGTAGTTCGGGCCACGGTGGCCACCGCGCAGCACCAGGTGCGTATCAGGGTTGCCTGAGGTCTGGATGATCGCCGGATGCCCCTGGCTGTCGACGCCGAAGTGGCGATGTGGGTGGGCCGCCGAGCGCATGGCGTCACAGGCGATGGCAACGCCACCGTCGGTGCCATTCTTGAAGCCTACGGGCATGTCCAGGCCGCTGGCCATTTCGCGGTGGATCTGCGATTCGGTGGTGCGCGCGCCAATCGCCACCCAACTGAGCAGGTCGTCGAAGTACCCGGCGGCCATGGGTTGCAGCAGCTCGGTCGCGACCGGCAGGCCCAGACGCAGCATTTCTCGCATCAATTGGCGTGACAGGGTCAGGCCGGCGGCCATGTCATCGCTGCCGTCCAGGTGAGGATCATAGGCCAGGCCTTTCCAGCCGATGGTAGTGCGCGGTTTTTCGACGTAGGCACGGATCACCAGCAGCATCTGGTCGCTGACGTCGAGGGCAAGTTTCTTTAACTTGCGCGCGTATTCCATGGCCGATTCCGGGTCGTGGATCGAGCACGGGCCGACAATCACCAGCAAACGCGAATCCTCGCCATTGAGGATGGCACGCACGGCTTGGCGATGGGCGTGGATCTGTTCGACAAGGAACGGACTGAGCGGCAACTGGTGCTTGAGCTCAAGGGCGCTGGGCAGACGCTGGGTCAGGGCCTGATTGGCGCTGATCAGGGTGGAGACGGGCAGAGCGGCGACGGAGGAGTTCATATTCAAAGCTTCCTGGGCGAGCAGCGGGCGATTCCCGCGCTCGGCCCTACAGGGGTGTTCGACAATTGGCCATATCGGCGATGTGTGTTGGTTTGCCACCCATAGGTGACCGATCGGAGGCGGCAGACTGTCCCGAGCGGAGCTGGCTAAATCGCCATGCGGTGGAAGTGTCGTAGCGGTAATAAGTGGCGTAGTTCATGTCGTGCTTCCTGTTAAATATTCGTGATCAAGCAAAAAGAATAAGGGCCAGAAAAAACAAAACCCCCGGTCGGGGAGCCGACCGGGGGTTAGATTTCTCTGGCAGGCGACCCCTTGAGTAGTGGCCGCCGATTTCAGGTATCAGGCGCGCCAGTGGCTAAACCAATACCCAAAATAAAAGCTGACAGGTGCGCTCGAACCGTTCACGCAGGCGACCGACACCGAACGCATGGCGCTGGCGGCTAGGCAAACCTGAGGGTGGGCGAGTTGCAACATGTTATGTCTCCAAACGATGGCGGGAGCTTACTAGAGACGTGCGATGGGATTCAATCGGTAATTTCTATTGCATGATGGGACTTACCGCTATGGGGGAGTGCCGATATGCTGGTAACACGTTGCGACTGATTATTCGGACACCCCATGACGGCCTTGACTCTTGCTGCGGCTCAATCGATTTCCCTCCCCGGCGATGTACCCGCCAACATTAGGCAGCACTTGGCGTTTATGCAGGTGGCGGCAGAACAGGGCGTACAACTGCTGGTATTCCCTGAGCTGTCGCTGACCGGCTATGAACCTTCGCTCGCGGCCGACTTGGCCATCGCACCAGACGCTGCGCAACTGACGCCTTTGCGCGTAATGGCCAGAGAGCTACGACTGACCGTCGTGGTGGGGATGCCGATCCGGATGGCGCCCGATGCCGGTGTCATGATTGGCGCACTGGTACTGGGAGCGGATGGTTCCCGGGCGGTCTACACCAAGCAGCACCTGCATCCAGGCGAAGAAGTGGCGTTTGCCCCGGGGCAGGGCGGTGTGGCCTTAGAGTTCGGGGATGACCGCATCGCTTTATCGGTATGTGCGGACTTCACTCATGCCAGTCATCCGCATGCCGCCGCTGAAGCGGGCGCGAATGTCTATGCCGCCAGCGTGCTGATCAGTGAAGGCGGTTATGCAAAGGATTGTGCACAGTTACAAACTTACGCCGCCGAATATCGTCTGTTGGTGTTGATGGCCAATCATGGTGGCCCTTCGGGGGGCTGGGATTGTGCTGGTCGTAGCGCAATCTGGTCCCCCGATGGCCGATTGCTTGCCGCTGTGCCTGGCGTGGGCGAGGCGCTCTTGGTGGCGCGCCGCAATAACGACGTGTGGGCGGGCCACGTAGTGGCGCTCTGAATGATGTTTAACCTGCGCGCCGCCACGGACAATGACCGAACTTTCGCCCGAACCCTGACCTATGAGGCGATGAGCCGCTACTACCAGCAGTATGGTTTGCTGTGGTCCAACGATGGCTTTGATGTGGCGTGGGGCGGTCGCGAAAACTGGCTGATCTGCCGCGAGGCTTCAGTTTTGGGCTTTATCAGCTTGAGCCGCGACAGCAAGGCGCTCTACATCCGTGAGCTGCATATGCTTGAAGGCTGTCGTGGGCTGGGTGCCGGCAGTTGGGTGTTGCAGCAAATGGCCGTGAAGGCGCAATCCTTGGGGCTATTGCGATTGACCGTATTCAAAACCAACCCGGCGCGCAGGCTGTATCAGCGCATGGGGTTGAGTATTGTTGGCGAAGAGGATTGCTTCTGGCGCATGGAGCGCGACTGTCGCCCAAGCTAAACAGTGCGTGTAAACCTAATAAGCGCATACTGGCCTCAGGAGTCGACTTCCTGATCGTTGTTTTGGCCCTCAGCCTCAGAAAGGATGATCCCTTCTTTCATGCCCAAAAGGACCGCTACCTTATGGGCTTCTCCACGTCGCCCCTTTTTGCGCCCAGCGAGCACTTGATAGGTGGTTGCCGGATCTACGCCATGTTCACGGGCGAACGCTTGAACTGACTTTCCTTGATGTTCCAGCCAGGCCTTGGCTTGTGCAGCAGTACGGATTCCGGGCATAGTTCAAAACCGTTCAAGTTCGTTTAACGAAGAGATGATGGTGTCACCTCTTGGGGTGTGCCAACTAGGATCATACATCCAAATGAGTGGAATCGGTTCGCGTTTGAGGCAAGAAAGAGAGCGACTAGGCCTGTCGCAGAAAGTTTTTGGTGAAATTGGAGGTGTCGAAGCCAATGCACAAGGTAAATATGAAAGCGGCGGGCGCGCGCCTAAAGCCGATTATTTATCACGCGTCGCTGCAAGAGGCGTGGATGTGCTCTATGTATTGACTGGCACCGCCACGCCCCTTCAACTCGATAATTTGAGCCAGATCGAAGAGAAAGTATTGGGTGACTACCGCGCGATGTTCAAGGAGGACCAAGATGCAATTCGTCGCCTCACCTCCACCTTGGCCGAACACAGCGCTTCAGTGAACGGAAAATCCAAGGTCCAGCCCTCGGATTCCTGATCTTTCGTCCAGCAATTGCGGCTATCCGCCCCTCGGCGGATGGCCTTTGCTTATCCAACGTCCATATATATGACGCGTGCAGCTAGGTCTGCGCCTTGGTTTTTTGCTAAGGTGTTCAGCAACCTATAAGACCATATCGCGAGGTGTCTGCTTGATTAGGGTGCTAGTAGTCGATGACCATGATCTCGTTCGTACAGGCATTACACGAATGCTGGCTGACATCGACGGCCTGCAAGTAGTCGGTCAGGCCGAGTCGGGGGAAGAGTCCCTGATCAAGGCCCGGGAATTGAAACCCGATGTGGTGTTGATGGACGTCAAGATGCCAGGCATCGGCGGTCTGGGTGCCACCACCAAATTGCTGCGCAGCCATCCGGATATCAAGGTCGTGGTAGTGACTGTGTGCGAGGAAGACCCGTTCCCTACGCGCTTGCTGCAGGCCGGCGCGGCCGGTTACCTAACCAAGGGCGCCGGCTTGGCGGAAATGGTGCAAGCCATTCGTTTGGTGTTTGCCGGTCAGCGCTATATCAGCCCGCAGATTGCCCAGCAGTTGGCTATTAAATCGTTCCAGCCCACCAGCGACTCGCCGTTCGATGCTTTGTCTGAGCGGGAAATCCAGATCGCTTTGATGATCGTCGGTTGCCAGAAAGTGCAGGCCATCTCCGACAAGCTGTGCTTGTCGCCCAAGACCGTCAACACCTACCGTTATCGTATCTTTGAGAAGCTCGCCATCAGCAGTGATGTTGAATTGACCCTGCTCGCGGTGCGCCACGGCATGGTGGACGCCAGCGCCTGACATGACCACGCCGTTTGATCCCAGCGCCTTTCTCTCGACGTGCAGCGGCCGCCCCGGCGTGTACCGCATGTTCGACAGCGAGGCGCGCCTGCTTTATGTGGGCAAAGCCAAGAACCTGAAGAACCGCCTGTCGAGCTACTTTCGCAAGACCGGACTCGCGCCGAAAACTGCGGCCCTGGTGGCGCGTATCGCTCAGGTCGAAACCACCATCACCGCCAACGAAACCGAAGCGCTGTTGCTTGAGCAGACCCTGATCAAGGAGTGGCGGCCCCCCTATAACATCCTGCTGCGGGACGATAAGTCTTACCCGTACGTATTCCTGTCCGACGGCAACTTCCCACGCCTGAGTATTCATCGTGGGGCCAAGAAGCAGAAGGGCAAGTACTTCGGGCCGTATCCCAGCGCGGGGGCGATTCGTGAAAGCCTGAGTCTGCTGCAAAAAACCTTTTTTGTGCGCCAGTGCGAAGACAGCTTCTACAAAAACCGCACGCGGCCTTGCTTGCAATACCAAATCAAGCGCTGCAAGGCGCCCTGTGTGGGGCTGGTGGAGCCGGCGGAGTATGCCGAGGATGTACGGCATTCTGTGATGTTCCTCGAAGGTCGCAGCAATGCGCTCACCGACGAGTTGTCAGCGGCCATGGAGCAGGCAGCCAATGCCCTGAATTTCGAACGGGCTGCCGAACTGCGCGACCAGATCTCGTTGCTACGGCGGGTGCAGGATCAGCAGAGCATGGAAGGTGGCAGTGGCGATGTCGATGTGATCGCCGCGTTCGTCAACCCGGGCGGTGCTTGTGTGCACCTGATCAGCGTGCGGGGCGGGCGGGTTCTCGGTAGTAAGAATTTCTTTCCGCAGACCGGTATCGACGAGGATGTGGCCGAAGTCATGGCGGCGTTTCTGGGGCAGTACTATGTCAGCAGTCCGGAGCGCGACTTGCCTTCGGAACTGATTGTCAACGTGGTCCATGAAGACTTCCCCGCACTGATCGAAGCCATCCACGAACTGCGCGGCCGCGAGCTGGATATCAGCCATCGCGTGCGTGGCACTCGTGCGCGTTGGCAGCAACTGGCGGTGACCAACGCTGAACAGGCTCTGAGTGCACGCCTGGCCAATCGACAGCATGTTGCCGCACGCTTCGATGCCTTGGCTGAGGTGCTCAATCTGGACGAGCCACCGCAGCGCCTTGAATGCTATGACATCAGCCACTCCAGCGGCGAAGCCACGGTGGCCTCCTGCGTGGTGTTCGGGCCGGAAGGGCCGATCAAGTCCGATTACCGACGCTACAATATTGAAGGGGTCACCGCCGGCGACGATTACGCGGCCATGCATCAGGCCCTCACACGGCGCTTCAGTAAATTGAAGGATGGCGAGGGCAAACTCCCTGACATCCTGTTGGTGGATGGTGGCAAGGGCCAACTCTCCATGGCCCGTGATGTACTCAACGAACTGGCGGTGCCCGACCTGATCCTGCTGGGTGTCGCCAAGGGCACCACGCGCAAGGCCGGTTTTGAAACGCTGTACTTGAATGATGCCGCCCACGAGTTCACCTTGAAGGGTGACTCGCCGGCCCTGCATCTGATCCAGCAGATCCGCGACGAAGCTCACCGTTTCGCCATTACCGGCCATCGCGCCCGCCGTGGCAAAACTCGACGAACCTCAACCCTGGAAGGGGTTGCGGGGGTGGGCCCGACGCGCCGCCGCGACTTGCTCAAACATTTTGGTGGCTTGCAGGAGCTGTCCCGTGCCAGCATTGACGAGATAGCCAAAGCACCCGGTATCAGTAAAAAGCTCGCTGAGTTGATTTATGCGAATCTGCACAGCGAATAGAATGCCTTTCCACCTCGTAGCCAGTTGTGCCGATGAATATCCCTAATCTGATTACCGTTCTACGCGTCCTGCTCATCCCGATTTTTATTTTGCTGTTTTATTTGCCCTACCAATGGAGCTACCTGGCCTCAAGTTCGGTATTCGCCTTCGCGGCAGCGACCGACTGGCTCGATGGCTACCTGGCGCGTCGCCTGGAGCAGAGCACGCCGTTCGGCGCATTTCTCGATCCCGTGGCCGACAAGCTGATGGTGGCTGTGGCCCTGGTGCTGCTGGTACAGGAGCACGGCAACCTGTGGCTCACGTTGCCTGCCGCCGTGATCATCGGCCGCGAGATCGTGGTGTCGGCCCTGCGTGAATGGATGGCCGAAATCGGCGCCCGCGCCCACGTTGCGGTCTCCAACATGGGCAAGTGGAAAACCGCTGCGCAGATGCTTGCCCTGGTGATCCTGCTGGCCAATCCGTCCGATTTCACCTTTTGGGTCCTGTTGGGCTACGCCTTACTGCTCATCGCCGCTGGCCTCACCTTGTGGTCCATGCTCCAATATTTACGCGCCGCCTGGCCTCATCTGCGCACCACCGTTGAAAAGAAATAAAACATTTTTGAATCAAGGGGTTGACGGGTGATGAGGATTCTATAGAATGCGCACCACCAAGACGCGGGAATAGCTCAGTTGGTAGAGCACGACCTTGCCAAGGTCGGGGTCGCGAGTTCGAGTCTCGTTTCCCGCTCCAAATATAGATCTACAGAGTTCCATGGAAGTCTGTAAGTCATTGAAAATAGACGCTTAGGCGTCTTTTTTCGTTCCGTTGGCATCCACTCAAAGCTACGGGTATCTGGACTAGATTTAGTCCAGAATCTAGTCCATAAAAATGGCGGGCTTCGAGATCGGATTGTTGCAGGAGCCCAACGAGTCATTTGCTGAACATCTAGCCCTGAATCCAACCTTCAGGAGGCTAGAAGCATGGCTCTTTCAGATGCTGCCGTCCGGCAGGCCAAGCCCACCGGCAAAGACTACACTCTCGGCGATATTGACGGTCTGTCCCTGGCGGTGACGGCTTCGGGCGGGCGTTCGTGGCACTTCCGTTACTGCTGGAACGGTAAGCAAAAGCGCATGTCGATGGGCACCTATCCCGAAGTCAGTTTGCGTGAGGCGCGTTCCCTTCGGGACGAAGCGCGCAAATTATTGGCGCAAGGGGTCAACCCCCAGGCGCATCGCCGGCACACCCGTGAAGCTGACCGGCTGGCAGAAGAAAACACATTTAAGAGTACGTTCGACCACTGGGTCGAGCATCGGTCGCTCTCCCTCAAGGAAGGCCGGCAAAGCACGCTGTCTCAGATTCGGCGGATCTTTGGCAAGGACGTGCTGCCCACGCTTGGCCTGTGCTCCATCGGTGACATTCGTCGCCCTGATCTGCTAGCGGTGTTGGCGCGGATCGAGCAGCGCGGCGCGTTCACGACTGCCGAGAAGTGCCGGACCTGGTTCAATCAGCTGTTTCGTTTCGCCATGGTCAAGGTTCCGGCGCTAGAGCAGAACCCCGCCTCAGACCTGGACGTGGTGGCGATGCCCAAGCCGTCGGTGGTCCATCAACCCTTCCTGCGTATGGCCGAGCTTCCGGCCTTGTTACACACCTTGCGTGATTACGGCGGGATGGAACAAACGCGGTTAGGAATACGGCTGTTGCTGTTGACGGGAGTACGCACGGGAGAACTGCGTTGGGCGACCCCCGCTCAGTTTGATCTTGAGCGAGGGTTGTGGACCATTCCCTCCGAGGTGGTCAAGCAGTTGCAACTGAAGATGCGCAAAAAGCGCAGGCGTGCGCAGGACATCCCTCCCTATATCGTGCCGCTGTCGACTCAGGCGATGGAGGTGGTGCGCCAACTGTTGAAGCGAGTGCGTCCCGCGCAACGCCACTTGCTGGCCCATCGCAGTAACCTGGACCAGCGGATCAGTGAAAACACCCTCAATGGCGCCCTGCGCCGGATGGGTTATGTCGATCAACTGACGGGGCATGGAATCAGGGCCACGCTGTCCACTGCGTTGCATGAGATCGGTTACCCCAAACCGTGGATTGACGCCCAGCTATCCCACGCGGATCCAGACAAGACCAGTGCCACCTACAACCACGCCGAGTACGTGGAGTTGCGGCGGCACATGATGCAGGACTGGGCCAATCGGCTGGATCTGCTGGAGCGGGGCAATCTGAAAGCTGCCAGTACACGACTGATCATTCGTCTGGAGGGCGTGCCTCAGTTGGGCGAGGGGGTAGAGCTGAATCCTGCGGTTGCTTTGGCTGTGCAGGCGGGATAGGGCCTTGGGTCAGTCGCAGATAGGGGGTTGTCGAACGTAGCTGACGGCATCACTGCCTGCGGGTCGCGCAACAGGTACCCTAGAATTTCATATAAGGTTTGGTTGTTCATGGGGCATTCTCGAGAACCAGGTGACGTCCAAGCGCGTGGGTGGCGAACTCGGGGTTGCGTCATTTTGAGTATTTATCAAATTCGCCAAAATTAATGACTTTGAAGGCACTTAAAGACTCTCGGGAACGCCGAAAAACATTTTCACTGGGCTCAAGGACAATATTTTCAGCTCAAAAAATCTAAAATATGCCCCCAGATTTGCCCCTGCTCGCACCGGGTGTACGAGCGATCGCGAATGGCGATTTCTGACACGGACCTCGGTGGCCGTGGCTGATATTCAGTGCGCCTCCTTATACTGGATGAGCGACCCGTATCTGGCAAACCCTTGCTCGTTCGAAAGAGGACGTGGGTGATGAGTCGATACCTTTAAGCGGCGTTGTCGGGTCTGTTTTTCAGCACCTATCCTTCGCTGTTCATGGCCAGTTAAGCCTTTGGGCCAGGTCGGTGATCAGTCGTTAGGCAAGTGCAACTGCACTTCCATGGCCTCATGCAGGAGTCGGACGACCTCGATCACGTCGTCGTTTGCCAAGCGATAGAACACGACATGGCGCGGGCTTTTGACCGTTCCATGGGGATGTTTAGCCTGCTGGCGTGAGTAGATGAGGTGATAGCTGCGAAGGCCCGGTGCAAGCTCATCGCGGTCGTGGCTGCCAATTCGATAGGGCGTGTCGGCGATAGCTTGTAATGCGGAGAGGATCAGCGCCTGGTAGCGGTGGCGTGCTTGATCGCCGAACTGCGTCTGGGAGAGCCTGAGGATGTCGACAATGTCGGTGCGCGCCGCGTTGGAAATCCGATATTGCGGCATGCTCAGTGTTTCTCGCGCGCGGGGAGGGTGGCCTCCAGGCTCAAGCCCTCGAGGTAGTGCTCCAGATCTCCTTCGTTCAACTGAGTAAAGTGCCCGTGCTCAAGATCCATGATGCCGATCGAGGTCGCCTGACGCAGGGCCTCAATTTTGGCGGTGTCTTCGGCGACGCGCTGTTCCAATAGGCGCAAACCTTCTCGCATCACTTCGCTGGCATTCTGATAACGGCCGGACTGCACCAGGTCCTGGATAACCTGTTCCTGGTGAGGAGTGAGCACAACGTTTCGCGTCGCCATAACTAGCTCCAGGTCCATGCAAACAGGTACTTTTGATTGTTGGCATATTATGCCATTTTCGTTCAGGGGAATAGTTTGGGGCCGACATTCGGCGATCAGCTGATGGCTGACTCGGCGCTAATCAGCAAGATTCAAAGTGATCCACCCATTAATAAAACAACCTGTAGATTGATTGTATGCGTCCGGCCAAGTCATCTACCCAGCCCCGCAAAGCCAAGAGATGGTGTGCACTTAAATTTAAGTGGGCACCAGCTCTAGCCGTTTAAGCGGGTATTTCATGCAGCCAACACGCCGTTCCTATTCCAAATCCTTCAAGGCCCAGGTCATTCAAGAGTGTGCCCAGCGCGATGCTTCGATTGCCAGTCAGCCATAGCCTCAACGCAAACCTCGTCCACGAATGGATTCGGGTGCACATGCACAAAAGCGTCGTGCTTTAAAATGAATTTATTCCATTACCCATGCCGTTGGCCGCAGCAAGTTCGCACGCAGCGTCATCGAATATCTGCGTTGAGATCCAGCACCCACGCGGCATCGTTAAATTGAACTGGCCCACTGAAAATGCTGCTGCATGCGCGACCTTTCTTCGAGACCTGTTGCGATGATCCGCATCGACGCCATCTGGCTCGTCACCGCTCCGATGGACATGCGCGCTGGTACCGAAACTGCGTTAGCTAAGGCGATCGTGGTGTTCGGTGCGGCGCAGCCGCACTGCGCTTATCTGTTCGCCAACAGCCGCGCCAATCGCATAAAGGTGCTAGGAGCTGAAGTGCCCTCAGGTTTCTGGTCCTGAGATAGGTCAGTGACGCCTTCATACGTCTCATCATGTGGGTGCCGAACATAGCCGGTTCAAGGCCAATAGCTTTTTTCCACGCTTGACGATTCGGGCGTACTGCCGGGTCAGGGCTGGTCTGTGAGAGCCAGCAACGCCAGTAAGCTTTTACGGCCGCTCATTTCCTCCGCAGAAGTTGCTCCAGTAATAGCTCACGGCTCGAGGTATGGGGCGGATGAAGCTACTGGGTGCCAAAGTGCTAGTGTCGAGACTTTTTCGATTGCTAGAGCACCGCAAGGAGTAGCGCATGTCATGGCTAATTAAGCTGGAGGGGGCGCCCGATGGTTTTGATAAGTATCTCGCGAGATTCCATTGCCAATCTACCGGACGCCCAAGGCATGCTTAGAAAAACCACGGTGTATGACTTTGGCGGTGCATTCAATGTCTATCGCGCCGATGAACAGCTGGCCTATTTGCAAAATCGCGCAGCCGTCACCGACTCCGTCGAACGGGCGAACCTGGTCCTCAAGTACGAGGTCCATAACTACGACCCGGTAGGTACGTGGTTCATCATGGGCAATAACCCAGGCACCGGCGGGGTGATACCCCTGGGCAGTAGCCTGTTCAAAGAGCTTATCAACGTATTGAAGGGCGAGACGACAATGCACAGCTGTTACGCCTACGGCCCAAATGCCTGCACACGATACTGGCCCGAGGGTCGGCCCGTGCTGGCGCCGGTGAGCCCGCGCAAATAAGGAAATTCAGGATGCAGCTCAAACGTCTGGCGTTAATTGTGTTGATTGCACCTTTTGTCAGCGCTTGCTTTAGCAAGCCCTTCCAGCCCCCCACGGCCGATGCCGACTTGTGGGAGAAGCCCGGCGCCAGCCACCAGGATGTGGTTGCGTCCATGTTGGCGTGTGGTGAAAAGAATGGTTCCGGCATTGATCCCAGGGCCAGCTTCCAGGAGATGGCCCAGCGCTTTGTGTGTATGAAGCGCGCGGGCTACACCCGGCGTGACGGTTTCGATATCTGTGCATCGCACCCCAAGGAGCCGTTGAAGGCCTGCGAGTCGGCGCAATGAAACCACAAAAAAACCGCCTTCTTTTTGAGGGCTCGTCACTCAACACGATAGGGACATCACCTGTGAAATATCCAATCTGCGCCACCTTGGCGCTGTTACTGAGCGGCTGTCTGACCATGTCGGGTGAATACACCGTGACGGCTCAGGACGCCTCCGGCGGCCCGTTAACCAAGCTTGGCACCTTCACCGCCGAGGGCCATAACATCTACCCCATACGCAATGCGTTCTGCCTCAATGCGCCGGGGGCGACGGTCATCATTCGCGATGCCCGCACCGGCGAGGAACTGCGCAGCGAAAGCCCTTATCACTGCCGTTAAGCCTCAAAAAAAGGATTTCCATGAGAGCGTTTCTGATCGCAGGCCTGGCTCTGGCCGTGAGTGGCTGCGGCAATATTTCCAATATCCGTGCTTACAATACGGCCTATGTTGAACCCACATCCGGGGATACCGCACGCTTGCGTGTGATCACCAATGGCATGGCGCGCGGCGTGCCGGGCCGTGACTGCATCGACTGGCGTGTGCCTGGCGCCGGGGTGATGGCCGTGTCCGAGTCCGGCTTTGCGGGGCAGAATAATGGTCGCAGCCTGGGCATGCCCGAGAGCAACCGCCGGGTGGAGCCGCAAGGCTCCGCGCGTAGCGAACTGAAGGTGCCGGCGAACAAGCCTTTTGCCATGAACTTCCAGAGTGAGGGCTATGTTTCCGGCGGTAATTCCTATAGATGCAGGCAAAGCTTTCACTTCACCCCCAAGGCCGGGCAAGATTACGAACTGATCCTGCTCGACGGTGGCCAGTGCCTGGTCGCGTTGCAGCGCTTAAACCCAGCTGGAAAACCTGAAAACGAGCCTGTTGAGAAGGCAGGGCTGTGTAGAGCATTGGATGCCTTTTAGCTTGGGATATTCAGAATTCCAGCGATAGGTAGCTATCCGGACATTGCGGATAGTTCAAACCTAAACGTGAGCCGAATCAATGCGCATCGGGGGCGTGGCCTTTAGCCGACTTGACATACCAGGCGTATCCAAGAGGCAGAGAAGTGAGCCAGCTTGCACTTGCGGAGGAGGCAAGCTGGGCGAAACCAGAACCGAGTTGGTCGTCCGCTTTTGAGGTAGACATCCAGACAAAGGCCAAGCGTTTTCTGGCGCTGTCACGAGATGGAGATAGATGGCATCACCGACCACAATTTTTCTGACATGTCCGCTTATGGCCGAATTCAATCGGTCGTCACAGGCAGAAAACGGCCAGAACCGGATGTTTAAAGCTGGGACAATGAACTTGTCGAATTTCTTCCCGCTTTAAGAGTTTGCCGGCGCGCTTTTACACACTCTGGGCTGGCAAGTAGAGTTAGGAAATCAGCTCGTCCCTTTTTATAAAGTAGGTGCAAATGGTGGCTCCCTTCGTTCTCCAGGACTTTGATGTTGGATGGGTCGCCACCGACGCCGTCGGGCAGGTTGCGCTCTTCACTACGGGGGGGCCGGGGCCGGTTCCTGATTCCGCAATGCCCTCCGTCGAAAACTCCGAAGAATTTGTCCTCTCATTGCCGGAGGTGTCCGATGCAGATCGGGTCACTGCCAGGGCTGGCGTAAACGCTTTCGTTGAATTTGCCAAACGTGGGTTCTTCTCGTACGACTGGTCAGACGTTCATCGCGATTCACGCCAAGCCTTGAGGGGGTATGAGCTGCAATGCCGCCCACTGAATCCACTGACACTTTTCGATTTGCCTGCCCCTTTACGGGCATTAGCTGAGGCTACTCGGCTATCTGATGTAACCTTCGGAGCACCCATCATAGTGATCGGTGATCAGGTTTCTTAGCCTTCATTCGGCGATTCGGAGCCGCTTTTTTGGGCCGGAAGCTTTCAGTTGCGTACCGCAGCTCCCGGCCAATAGCTGCGCTTCGCGATTGACGACTTTCGACCCAAAGCGGTCATCCCGGGGCTAGCTCCCTAGACTGCCTCACAGTTGGGTATTAGCTGCTAGGTGACGTTCCAATCGCTCATCCCCGACAGAACATTAGGACGTCCGGTACAGCTCCTCGCGAATCAGAACCGATGTCGATTACCGACTACTCGTGTCACTCGCAACTCATTAAGCAGATTCGTGAGGGTGGAGCCCATAACACGCGCACAATCGACCCTAAAAATACTGATGAGCAATTTATACTTATGTGCTGATTAATGCTCATCGGTCATCAGCTCCATAACCCGTAGAATGGTGGCCACTTTGGATGGCTAACGGGGCCTCGTCCATCACGAACGGACCATGGGATATGAATCTTAACCGTGCGAATCTTGCCGATTTCGTTTATTTCCTGGCCATTGTCCGGCACGAGAACTTCAGCCGGGCGGGCAAGGAGGTTGGCATCAGTGCGTCTGCGTTGAGCCATGCCATCAAGGGGCTTGAGACGCGTCTCGGCGTTCGTCTCCTCAACCGCACCACTCGCAGTGTCACGCTGACGGCGGCAGGCGAGGAGTTGCACGGCTTTATCTGCAAACCTATGGACGAAATCGCTCAAGCAGCCGAAGCGTTGAATCGTTATCGGGATGAGCCTACCGGGCGTATTCGTCTTAATCTTCTCAGTGACGCTGCCGATCTCTTGTTGGGCCCGGTTCTCCCGGTGTTTAACGACCGCTACCCGGACATGCAAGTCGATTTGACAGTCACCAACCTGATCGTCGACGTCATCGGCGGCGGGCACGATGCCGGTATCCGTTACGGCGGTACGGTGCCCGAGGACATGATCGCTCAGCGTCTGTCGCCGGACATCCGCTGGGTGGTGGCGGGCAGTCGGGGCTATCTCAAACGTTTCGGCGTGCCACAGCATCCGAACGATCTTGTGCAACATCGCTGCCTGCGCATTCGCCTGGGCAATGGTGCCATGTATGACTGGGAATTCGAAAAGGACGATGAGCAGTTGGCAATTGCCGTCCCGGGCTGCATCACCATCGACGAAACACGCGTCGGGCTTTCGCTGGTGCGCCAGGGAGCTGGTCTGATGTACGCCCCGGAGCCTGCGATTGCTCCTCTGGTGGCGCGCGGGGAGGTGATCCGGGTGCTCGATGACTGGGCCAGCGTAGCCCCGGGATTCCACATGTACTTTTCGAGCCACCGGCAGGTCCCGATGGGCCTTACGCTGTTGATCGACCTGATCAGGGAACTTAAACCAATGGGCGAGTGCCTGCCGTAGCCGCATCAGACCTCGACGCGGCTGGGTATCTCAGGCTCGTTTCGAGGCGGCTATATCGACGACGAATCGATAGCGCACATCCTTATCGACAACTCGTGCATAGGCCCGGTCAATCTCGTCTGGATTGATCAATTCGATATCCGCGGTGATGTTGCGTGCCGCACAGTAGTCGATGACTTCCTGAGTTTCGGCGATCCCGCCAATCAGGGATCCAGCGAATGTTTTGCGCCCAAACGCCATCAGCATTCCGCTCAATCCTTGCAAGTCATCCAGAGCGCCGACATTAACGAACGTCGCATCCAGTTTCAGCAGGTTGACGAAGCGCTGCATGGGGTAGGCCTGCGGCACCGTGGAAATGATCAGGTCGAAGTGGTTGGCGAGTCGAGCAAAGGCTGCTTCATCGCTCCACAAGATCGCCTCACCCGCACCCAAGCGCTTGGCGTCCTGAACTTTGCTGGCAGTGGTGGTGAAGACCGTCACCTCGGCTCGCCGAGCGGCACCCAGTTTCACTGCAACATGTCCTAATCCTCCCAGGCCGATGACGGCGACTTTTTGCCCAGGTTTGAGGTTCCAGTGCTGCATCGGTGAGAAGGTCGTGACGCCCGCGCAAAGCAGTGGCGTCATGGCTGCCAGGTTGGCGCCCGACGGCATGCGGATCGCAAAATGCTCGGCCACCACGATGCGTTCCGAGTAGCCGCCATACGTCATCCCTCCCAACACCTTGTCTGGGGATGCGTAGGTGAATGTCGTCCCTTCGAGACAGTTCTGTTCGCGGTCTGCCAGGCAGTTTTCGCAGTTACCGCAAGCGTCCACCATGCACCCGACACCTGCATAATCACCCACCTTGAATTTGCTGACCTGCGCTCCAACAGCTGAGACCTTTCCGACAATTTCATGGCCAGGCACGCAGGGGTAGGGTGTCTCGGACCATTCGCTGTGTGCGATGTGGATATCCGAGTGGCAGACGCCTGCATACTCAATATCGATCAACACATCTTTGGGGCCTACGGCCCGGCGCTGGATCTGCATGGGCGCAAAGCCCGCCCTGGCCCCTTTCGTGCCGTAGGCACGGACGCTGAACGGCCCTTTGAGTTGTGCGGGTTCCGAAGCCTGGGCTACTGATTCGCCTGCTCCGCTCAGCAAGGGAGCAGCCGCCAGTCCTGCTCCCGCCATCAGTACTTTGCGCCGACTCATGGCCGAAGGCGTCGCGTCAGATGTCTTTTCACTCATGCAGCTTCGCTCCTTAGGTTTTCTTGCGGCCAGCAAATACATCGTTGACCACAGGCACTGCGGTAAACACATTTGGCCATCCGGTGTAGAACGCCAGTTGTGTCAGCACCTCAGAGGCTTCTCCCTGAGTCAGCCCGTTGTCCATGGCTCGGTTGAGGTGTGCGCCGAGCTGTGCGACCTGCCCGGTGGCGATTAGAGCGCTGACCGTTATGAGGCTTCGATCTCGTGGGGCGAGCCCGGGTCGTAGCCACAAGTCATGAAAGAGCGCAGCGCTGGTGTAATGCACCACACCCGGTGATACCGGACCGACTGTCTTGTCGACAAAGGTCGTGCGAACTTTCTCGGATGCTTGGTCGATAGGTAGCAGCGGAGGGGACACGGGGGGGAGTTGCTCCACTGTGACGCCGCGCTGGGCGAACACCTGCTTGGTCACCAGGATGGTTGCGGTGGCATTGCCCCAACCGGTGTAGAAAGCCAGATGGTTGATGACTTCGGAAATTTCCGAAGGCTTAACGCCGTTATCCAAGGCCAGGTTCAGGTGGTAGGCCAATTCGACCGTTTGCTGCTTGGAAATCAGCACTGCGAGGGTGACCAGACTGCGGTCGCGAGGAGACAACCCGGGGCGTTTCCACACTTCTCCGAGCAGCATCGATTCAGTGTTGTGTGCCAACGTTGGAGACACGGCACGCATGTCATCCAGGCTTGGAACAGGAGGTACTTGAGCCGAGTCGCCGGGCGTATGGTTGGAGCACGCTGCCAGCAACAATGACAGTGAGGCCAGTCCGGCCTTTGCCCATTTCATCGCGACGCCTCGTACTGTGCCTCAGTGACAGGCTCCAGCCACTCCACATTCTTGCCATCCTGAGACTCCTGGATCGCAATGTGGCTCATCCCGGTCGTTGCAGTCGCGCCATGCCAGTGTTTGACGCCGGGTGGCGTCCAGATCACATCGCCAGGCTTGATAACGATTTTCTCGCCGTTTTCCTGCTGGATCCAGCCCATGCCAGCCGTGACGACCAATGCCTGCCCCAAGGGATGGGTGTGCCACACCGAGCGCGCGCCGGGCTGAAAGGTCACTGCACCTGCCGACACTTTCGAGGGTGCACGTACCGCAATCAGAGGATCGATCCGGGCGCTACCCACAAAATTTCCGGGCGCACCCATTATGGACGCCTGCTCGCCGTTGCGAACCACGTTCATGGTTTTCTCGGTGGGAATTTCGGCGCCGTAACCAGACATTGAGGCCATCAATGTCGCGGCCAGCGCAGATAGGGTGGCGAGTGCTTTCATCGGTAAGCTCCTGCTCGTTATTCGGAGGAGCTGAAACGCTAGAGGAACATCTTCGACAGAACTACCCCTCAAATCCTGCATGAAGCGATGAGCAATGCTCATCAGTAGGCCGTCAGACCACTGCCAACGCGGCGGGGACTATTGATGAGCATTCCTCACAGGAACATCCCGATCTTGGCGGGTTATCGTCTCAATCGAGGTTGATTACCGTAATCCCATCGAACAATGGCGTCGCGTTCCCCTTTCCAGCATTGAAGATCAAGGCTCCAGGAGAATAATCCTGCGCGGCAAGCATTCGTATTTTCCCCGAGAGAACACACAGTGAGCAAACTGGAGTTGATTGCGCCGCGTAGTGACGTCGCGCTGGCCGATGTATCGAAAAATACTGTTGAGCATGGGCTGCGGGTTCTGTTGATTCTCAGTGCATTGTTGGCGTTCGCCTCTATTTCCACTGACCTCTACCTGCCCGCGATGCCGGTCATGGCGACGTCGCTGCATGCCACCAGCGGCATGATGGAACTGACGGTCAGCGGTTATCTGGCGGGGTTCAGTCTGGGCCAGCTGTTCTGGGGGCCGTTCAGTGATCGCTTCGGGCGGCGCCTGCCAGTCGCGCTGGGGTTGCTGCTGTTCATCATCGGTTCCAGCGGCTGCGCGCTTGCTGCTGACGGCTCGACGATCATTTTCTGGCGAGTTGTTCAGGCATTGGGCGCGTGCGCCAATGTCGTCCTGGCACGAGCCATGGTACGCGACCTTTACGAAGGCCAGCGGGCAGCGCAGAAGATGTCGACGCTGATGACCATCATGGCAATTGCCCCATTGGCCGGTCCGACTGTGGGTGGGCAGATTCTGCACTGGTTGTCCTGGCAGGCGATCTTCTGGACGCTGGTGCTGGTCGCGCTGACGACATTGGCCAGTCTACTGTGGCTGCCCGAGACCCTTCCAGTTCGCCGTCGAACGCCTACTTCACCCCGTGCAATCCTGATGCGCTACGGAAGTTTGCTAAGCCACCGCAAATTCATTGGTTATGTCGCTGCGGGTGGGTTCTTTTACGCCGGAACGTTCGCCTACATCGCCGGCTCTCCGTTTGCCTACATCACCTACCACCACGTCACTCCCCAATGGTACGGCGCCTTGTTTGGCGCCGGGATCGTCGGGCTGATGCTCACCAATCAGATCAACGCCAGGCTGCTCAACCGCTACACCAGCGACACGATGATGACCGTGGGTGGGTTGGTCTCTTGCGTGGCCGGACTGGTGCTCGCCATCAATACGTGGGCCGATCTGGGCGGACTGCCTCTGATGATCTGCGGCTGCCTTTTATTCGTATCAGCCACAGGGCTGGTGTTGGCGAACTCGATCTCGGGTGCGCTGGGCTGTATGCCTGAGTTCGCAGGCTCAGCCTCGGCGCTGGCCGGTGCTCTGCAATACGGCGCGGGCATTTTCGGCTCGGCGCTTGTGGCGATTTTCGCTGACGGCACACCCTGGCCGATGGGGTTGGTACTGGCCGTTTGCGGAGTGGGTTGCCTTGCCAGCGCGGTATGGGTGCTGCGCGCCCCTGACGATCACTGATCCATTTTAGAACTTGAACCATTGAAACTGAGGAACACCCCCATGAGCTTTTCATTCGAGAATCAGGTCGCACTGGTCACCGGCGCTGCGTCCGGTATCGGTCTGGCGACCGCGCAGGCCTTTGCCCGTGCAGGTGCCGCTGTGGCATTGGCCGACGTCAACGGCGAAGCCGCGCAGGCGGCTGCCGAGGCTTTGATCGCCGAAGGTCATCGCGCCATCGGTATTCGTTGCGACGTCTCTGACATGGATCAGGTCGAAGCGATGGTCAAGGCAGCCGTCGCCACTTTTGGCCGTCTGGACGCGGCGTTCAACAACGCCGGTATCCAGAACAAGCTGGCGGAAATCGCCGATGCGACGGTCGAGGACTACGACAAGGTCATGTCGGTCAACCTGCGCGGCGTCTGGAGCTGCATGAAGTTCGAATTGGAACACATGCGCCGCCAAGGCAGCGGCACCATCGTCAATTGCTCGTCTTTGGGTGGCCTGGTGGGTGGTGCCGAGCGTGCCAACTATCACGCGGCGAAGCACGGCGTGATCGGCCTGACCAAGAGCGCGGCCCTGGAATACGCCGCTCGCAACATCCGCATTAACGCGGTCTGCCCAGGGCTGATATGGACGCCGATGGCCGATCAGATGGTCGCAGCGGGGCAGGGTGACGCGCTAGCTGGCATGACCCGGATGATTCCGATGGGCCGTCATGGAAAACCTGAAGAGATTGCCGATGCCGTGCTCTGGCTGAGCAGTTCGACTTCAAGCTATGTCACTGGCCAGTCCATCTCCGTGGACGGCGGGTTCATCATGCGCTGATGTGATTGCAGCCGCATACACCTGACGCCTAACGACAAAACCCCGGATTTCAGATTTCAACCTTGTTGAAGTCGTGGCCACGCTTCGCCTGAAATCATCTGAAAGGAACCCAGACCCATGCCGCCATTGAACACTTCCAGGTTAACAACTGCACTGCTGATCATCCTCGGTATCGTCGTCTTACTTGTTGGTTTGGCGTTGCTTGTGGGGGGCGGGTATCTCGTCGTGCTGGGCGGGTCGTGGTATTTCGCGTTGGCGGGAGCGGGACTGTTTGTCAGCGGCCTGTTTTTGATACGGCAGCGGTTACCGGGAGCGGTGGTGTATCTGCTGGTGTTCGCCGCGTCGGTTGTCTGGTCGGTGTGGGATGTGGGCCTGGCGTTCTGGCCACTGTTTTCCCGGCTGTTCGCGTTGGGCGTGGCGTTGGTTTTTGTGCTGCTGGCGGCCCCGCATCTGCGGGCTCGCCGACGTCCCGCATCGGCACCGCTGGCATACCTTACGGCGGCAGTGGTGGCGGTTGGTCTGGGCGTAACCTTTTACACGGCGCTGCAACCGCAGCCTATCCAGACGGCTGACGGAACGCCAGCGCCTGTGCCGGGCAAGGCAGTCGGAACGGTTGAGCCTGCGACCGACTGGCGCTATTTCGGTCACACACCTTCAGGCACACGCCATGCGGTGGTCGACCAGATCACACCGCAGAACGTATCGGGTCTGAAGGTGGCGTGGACTTACCGGACAGGCGAAATTCCCGCAGGCAGCCAGGGCCATGTCGTGACGCCGCTTCATGTCAACGGCATGGTCTACGGCTGCACCCAGTCCAGTCAGTTGTTCGCGCTCGACGCCGACACCGGCAAGGAGATCTGGCATCACGATCCCAAGGTGCAAGCCAACAACACCTACCCGCGCTGTCGCGGCGTGGGTTACTACGACGCGACACCTGAGCAGGCCGCCACTGTCACGGCTGCTGGCCCGCAAGCCTGTGCGCGACGGATCATCGCCACCACCGTCGATGCACGACTGGTCGCAGTGGATGCGCGGACCGGGCAGGCCTGTACTGACTTTGGCGACCATGGCAGCGTGAGTTTGCGCATCGGCATGGGAGGCCAGGATCAGGATCTGTATTTTCCGACTGCGGCACCCACAGTGGTTCGTGATCTGATCGTTGTCGGCGGGCTGGTGTGGGACAACCAGAAAACCGGCGAACCGTCTGGCGTAGTCCGCGCGTTCAATGCGCGAACCGGGCAACTCGCCTGGGCCTGGGATCTGGGTAATCCGGCGATTACGCGTGAGCCGCCAGAAGGTCAAACCTACACCCCCGGCACACCGAATGTCTGGTCCACACCTGCCTTCGATGATGCGCTGGGTTTGATCTACCTGCCGACCGGCAACGCGACCCCGGATTTTTGGGGCGGCCATCGCACCGAAGCCGATGATCGCTATTCCTCTTCCATCGTCGCGCTGGACATTGCTAACGGCCGCGAACGCTGGCGTTTCCAGACCGTTCATCATGATCTGTGGGACTACGACGTACCCTCGCAGCCAGCGCTTTATGACGTTCCGGATGGCCATGGCGGCATGCTCCCGGCGCTCATCCAGACCACCAAGCGCGGCCAGATTTTCATGCTTGACCGTCGCACCGGCACCCCGATAGCGCAGGTCGAGGAACGACCGGTTCCACAGGGCGGCGTGGCTGACGATCGTACCGAACCGACGCAGCCATACTCTGTGGGCATGCCGTCCATTGGCACCGAGCCTCTGAGCGAAAAGCGCATGTGGGGTCTCACGCCGCTGGATCAGTTGATCTGCCGAATCGATTTTCGCAAGGCGCGCTATGAGGGTGAATTCACGCCTCCGAGCGAGCGCCTGACGATTCAGTATCCGAGCTGGTTGGGAGGCATGAACTGGGGTTCGGTTTCCATCGCTGAAAACCTTGGCTACATGATCGTCAACGACACCCGCGTTGCCATCTGGAATCGCATGATTCCACGCGCCGCCTACGACGAGAAAACCCTCAGTGGCGGTGGCCATGAAGGCAACGCGCCGCAGGCGGGCACTCCGTGGGGTATCGAGCAAGGTCGCTTCCTCTCGCCGCTGGGCATCCCATGCCAGGAACCGCCTTATGGCACTCTCACGGCCATTGATCTGGCGACGCGCAAGATTGCATGGTCAACGCCCTTGGGTACGACCGAGCAAACCGGTCCGTTGGGTATTGCAACCCATTTGTCGATGCCAATCGGTATGCCTACTCGGGGTGGTCCGATCACCACCTCGACAGGGTTGGTGTTCATGGCCGGCACTCAGGATTTCTACATCCGCGCCTTCGATGTGCGCACGGGCAAAGAACTCTGGAAGGGACGTTTGCCGGTCGGCGCTGAGGCGACGCCAATGACCTACGTCTCGCCCAAGACCGGCAGGCAATTCGTGCTCATCAGCGCGGGCGGCAACTCCGCCACTACGCAAAAAGGAGACTACATCGTGGCATACGCGCTGCCTGATCAGGCCTGATGGCGGACATCGCTGATATCAGTCGGCATTGCAGCGGCCTGACCCAGGTCACCGCTGCATACACACCTCAAAACCAACACCGAAACGAAAGGAAAAGTCATGGAACTCAAACGCCCAGGTTCGCAGCCCTCCATCAAAGGCCCGGAGGAGTGGTTCACCGGTACTGTGAGGATCGACCCCCTGAACTTCCCGCCGGAACCGGCCCGAGTGTCCGTTGCCAGTGTGACCTTCGAACCCGGGGCACGCACTGCCTGGCACACCCACCCGCTCGGACAGACCCTGATCGTCACCGCCGGCTGCGGCTGGACGCAGTGCGAAGGCGAGCCCATCGTCGAGATTCGTGCAGGCGACGTCATCTGGTGCCCGCCCGGCCACAAACATTGGCACGGCGCAACCGCCACCACCTCAATGACTCACATTGCGGTGCAAGAAGCGTTGAATGGCAAAAACGTTGAATGGTTGGAAAAGGTTACGGACGAGGAATATGGCGTTGGTCCTGCTGTTGCGCCTCATGACCACAGCCACTGAAGCGTTGGTCAGCTATTTAACATTTATTCATGATCACTGATTGATCGCACTCGGGCCCATTTGGCTAAGCCTTGGTATTCAGGACGCAGTGCTGCTTCACCGCTGACCGATCCTTGCAACCTACTGTGGAAATGCTGAGCCAGAAGCCGTCTTTTTTTAAATGACCGCTTCTGGCCCAGAGTGTGTAAAAACGCCCGGACATACCCTTGCTATGATTTCTGAGAATTTCATCGCAAGGGAAGCCCATGAAACGGTTTATCCAGGGTGAGCACCGAGGGCAAAGCACCTTACTTCCCGAGAGGCTCGACGACTACGTCAGCGATTCCAACCCGGTACGGGTGGTTGATGCCTTCGTCGATGAACTCGATTTGGCCTCGTTGGGTTTTGATGGCGTCATTCCCGCCGAAACCGGCAGACCTGCGTATCACCCTGCGATCCTGCTGAAGATCTATATCTACGGCTACCTCAATCGCATCCAATCGAGTCGACGTCTTGAGCGAGAAGCCCAGCGCAACATCGAATTGATGTGGTTAACCGGGCGCTTGATGCCCGACTTCAAAACCATCGCCAACTTCCGAAAAGACAACAGCAAAGCCATTCGCGGCGTGTGCCGCCAGTTCGTTGTGCTGTGCCAGCAGTTGGGGTTGTTTAGCGAAAACCTGGTGGCCATCGACGGCAGCAAATTCAAGGCAGTGAACAACCGCGACCGCAATTTCACCAGCGCCAAACTGAAGCGGCGAATGGGAGAAATCGAGTCGAGCATCAACCGTTAGCTGACCTCCCTTGATGCAGCTGATCGGCAAGTGCCAAGCGCCGCTGAGCCAGACGCTACGCGCCTGGAAGAGAAAATCGCCAAGCTCAAAGCTCAGATGAAAGAGCTTCAGGTGATCGAGTCTCAGCTCAACGACTCTCCAGACAAACAGGTCTCACTGACCGACCCCGATGCCCGCTCGATGATGACGCGTGGCAATGGCATCGTCGGCTACAACGTACAGACGGCGGTCGATACCCAGCACCATTTGATCGTTGCTCACGAGGTCACGAACGTTGGCTCTGACCGCGACCAACTCAGCTCGATGGCGAAGCAGGCGCGGGAAGCCATTGGTTCAGAAACGCTGTCCGTCGTGGCTGATCGAGGCTACTTCAAAAGCGAGGAAATCCTGGCCTGCCATGATGCAAAAATTACCGCCTATGTACCCAAGTCGATGACTTCAGGAGCTAAAGCGGACGGGCGTTTCAACAAAGATGCCTTCGTTTTTAACGCAGCTAAAAATGAATACCTTTGCCCGGCTGGCGAGGCATTGATTTGGCGTTTCTCCAGCGTCGAGAAAGGCCTGAACATGCACTGCTACTGGAGTTCGAACTGCCAAAGCTGCGCCCTGAAAACTCAGTGCACGCCGAGCAAGCAGCGACGAGTGCGGCGTTGGGAGCATGAAGCCGTGCTAGACTAAATGCAGAACCGGCTGAACCAGGCGCCGGACATGATGCGAGTCCGAAAGCGCACTGTTGAGCATCCCTTCGGGACGCTCAAACAATGGATGGGATCCACGCATTTCCTCACGCGTAGGCTGGCCGGCGTCAGCGCGGAGATGAGTCTAAATGTGCTCGCCTACAACATGAAGCGGGTCATGAGAATCATCGGTGCCGAAGGCTTGTTGAAGGCAATAGCGGCGTAAAAACCTCCGGCTTTTGCTGCTCCAGGTTGCGCTAAAACGCTTCATAAGCGCTCCGGAGCGTTACCGATGCTGATCGTGGCAAATACGTGGCCAATCGACTCGCCTGGCTGCGCTGGGCTGAGGCATCCACGATACGGAAGTGTTTTTACACACTCTGGGCCAATAGCAGCCACTCGTAAACGGTAGTCCCGCATCGCATCAGGCAACCGTCGATCAATCTCGCGGAGTCTGGACGTTCGAATTTTCAATGCTCGCGAGAAAATTGCAGGTATCCCGATTAGAACGCAGACAAACCACGCGGCAAGCTGGTGGCGCTGTTGCAACAAGTTGCCGCATCTTTTCTCGCGCTGATTTTTTCGTCCGCCACATGAATCTAAAAAACTCCGGCAGGTTCATCAGCAGTTCGGGGCAGTTCTCAGGCAAGTCAGGCCGAGACTGACCGCGTTGGAGCAGGGTTCTGCGCAGTACGCGTAAGAATCGAAGCGTCGCCGAACGATCAATCCATATCAAAAGGTCTGCACGGGCCAGCCGGTTGTCCCAAGTGGCTGAATGGCCGCCTTCGAATATCCAACAATCTCGGGCCTCAACATCGAGACAAAGCTGTGTCTTCCCGTCCGGACTTCGCTCGATCCACCCTGGCTGCCAGTGAATAGTGTCGATATGAATGACCGGCAAACCTGTGCGCTGACCAAGCTCACGCGCCAAAGTGCTTTTGCCTGACCCAGGTTGACCAACAATCATCACCCGTTGCATCGAAGCTCCTTCTCACTATGCCAGCTGATTTTTCCGGGGCGGCGATTTTACGTCAAGACCTATCTCGGTCAACAAAAAGCGGTCAGTATGACAGGCAGCTTCTGGCCGATTGTGTTGAAAAAGTCAGTTTTCCCAAAACACTCGAATATTAATGTATGAAAACACCTCTGTTGCCCGCTGCTACGTGAGCTCCGAGTACTGAACCTTCTGCCAAAAATTCAGATTTCAATCTCAGGCGCGTACTTTTCTGGCGTGGAATTCGAAGCCGACTGTTTTCAACAGAATCGGCCAAAAGCGGTCACTCCGCATGCCTACGAAGCCAGGGGCGATTCAGGTGTCGCCGAAAACATAAAAACTGTACGCCCGAAAGTCACATCCCCTCATGGAACTTCCCGAAAAAATGATGTCAATTTGATTGCTCGTTACAGCAACAAGATCATCTTGGATCAGTCAGCGTCAGGCTATTTCCTGAGACCCCATGGAGAGAGTGATGAGAGCCATCATTGCGATGTTATTGATGTTGAGTACCTACGCTCATGCTAGTTGCGGCAGCATCAGTGACAGCGATCAACGCGCTTATTGCGAGGCCAAAACCAATGGCCAAAGCTGCGGCAATATCCGGGACAACGACCTTCGGGCCAGGTGCTCGGCGGAAATGAACGGTCAAAGCTGCGGCAACATCAGTGACAACGATCAACGCGCTTACTGCAATGCCAAAGTCAACGGTCAAAGCTGCGGCAATATCCGGGACAACGATCTTCGGGCCAGGTGCTCGGCGGAAATGAACGGTCAAAGCTGCGGCAACATCAGTGACAACGATCAACGCGCTTACTGCAATGCCAAAGTCAACGGCCAAAGCTGCGGCAACATTCAAGACAACAACTTGCGTAACGAGTGTGATGCCATAAAGCATTGATCTCCGAATCACGCATGACCAGCCGCTCTTCATCGATCCGCTGGCGCTCTAACTGATCTGGGCGGCGCTCATCCCCTCGACCCGGGGAGCGGCATTGAAGTCCAGCATGGAAATGAAGCTGTCCATCAACGGTGATTCGTTGTGGGTGTTCCAGCTCATGTACAGACCGATGGCCGGGTTGGGGGAGGCGGTCACGGGGCAGACCCGGCGGAACAGGACCTTGTCGCGCATGATTGTGTTAGCAATCGACTCAGGCACCAGGGCAACGCCAAAACCGCAGGCTACCAAGCCGATCAAGGTATGGATCTGCGCGGCCTCCTGCACCACCTTGGGGTAAAAACCGGCGGCCTCACACAAGGCGATCAACTGGCTGTGATAGCCGGTGCCCAGGGCTTCGGGGGTGAATACGAAGTCTTCCCCAGCGAAATCCCTCAAGTCGATCGGACCTTCCTTCGCCTTCGGGTGACGGGCGGGCAGCGCCATCACGATCTCTTCGTCGAGCAACAGGCGTGACTCAACGTTTTCCGCCGAGATCGGCAACTTGCGCATAAAGGCAATATCCGCTTCACCGGACAAAATAGCTTTGGCCTGGCTGGAAGAGGACATCATCCTTGATGATCAACTGGACTTTGGGGTGGGTCTCGCGGAACTGGCGCAGGGTGCTGAGCAGCGACTCATAGTAGGCGATCGACACCGCAGTCACTGTGAGTTTGCCGGCAATACCCTCGGATACTTGGCGTGCGTGTTCGATGCCCAGCTCCAACTCCTTCAATGTGCTGTAGGCGGCGTTCAGAAACGCACCGCCGGCGGGGGTCAGCTTGACCCCGCGTTTATTGCGCGTGAACAGACGGAACCCCAGTTTGTCTTCCAGTCGATGGATGGCTTGGCTCAACGGGGGCTGGGCCATATGCAGGCGAATGGCGGCCCTGTGGAAATGCAGCTCTTCAGCCACGGCGATGAATTGACGTAGCAGGCGGGTTTCGATCATTTCTTCTGGTCCTTCATTTGAACTGATCTGTGGACTGGGCGAGGCAATGTTACCTGTAAACAGGCGCTCGACAGGGTAAGTTGAACTTCGGACCTAAAGCTTGCAAGTGCTGTCGAGCAGGCCTGAATGCCGTGGGGAAGTGTCGGGGTGGGCCTTTAGGGGGTTAAACGTCAACGATTCATTCGCGTTGAGCGTCAACTTGATACGAACCAAGTATCAGCTTGCGCCGCCGTTAGTATTAAACAGCGTGAATATCCCTTGTTAAGGTGAGGTGGCACTCAAGAGGAAACAGCCAATGAACTTTACAGGAAAGACGGCAGTTGTAACGGGCGCTGGTCGAGGGCTCGGTTTTAGTTATGCGCAGGTGCTAGCCACGCTGGGTGCCAATGTCGTGATCAGTGATATCGGCGCAGACAAGCTGGGCGCCGGGGGGGATGGCTCCATCGCCATGGAGGCTGCGCAAACCCTCAGGGACAAAGGTTTCAACGTGGTGGGGCATCATGGCGACTTGTCCAGTGAACAGGGTTGCGAGCAATTGGTGGCAACGGCCATCCAGACGTTTGGCCAACTCGATATCTTGATTCACAACGCCGGTTGGGTCGGTTATCAGGCGATTGAAGAGGCCGATACAACATTCATCGACCGCGCGGTGGATATCAATATCTATACCCCCGTGTGGTTATGCAAACATGCCTGGAAACACCTCAAACAGTCTGCTGCCCCACGGGTCGTGCTGACGTCATCCGACCGCGCGATGTACCAGCAATATGCCCAACCGGGCCTGGTGGCGTATGCCGCCGGCAAGATGGCGCAACTGGGCATCATGAATGCGCTGAGCATGGAAGGCACGGATGCGGGCATCCTCGTCAATGCGGTATCCCCAGTGGCCAAGACCCGCATGTGGGGCGTGACGGGCGAACCGGAGAACCTCAAGCCAGAGTGGGTGACGCCTGGCGTGGTGTTTCTGGCGTCGCAGCATTGCCAGGACTCCGGTTATGTCCTGCGTGCCAGCAATGGGCAATTTACGGCGACGCGGTTTGTCGAAAACCCAGGTGTCGACTACCCCGTCAATCTGGCCCGCGTGAAGGCCACCAGCGCCGAACAAGTTGCCCAGCTTTGGGACCAAATTAAGGAGCATTGAATATGCCTGCTCAGGAAGAGCTCAAACTGTTTTCAGCGTGCCAGGCCGATCTGGGTGAAAGCCCGGTCTGGGATGAAGCCCATCAGTGCCTGCTGTTTGTCGACATCAGTGGCGGCCAGATCAATGCCCTGGACCAACATGGCCGCCTGACGCGGCTGTATGAGTCGCCTGCGCGCATCGGCGCCCTGGCCTTGACTGACAAGGGCAACCTGATTTTTACCCAGGATGCCGGCGTTGCCGTCCTCGACCGCACAAGTCTGCGGGTCACCCACAACTCAAAGTTGGCCATTACGCTGTCGTCCTATCGCTTCAATGATGGTGCATGCGACCCCCAGGGGCGCTTCATCACCGGTTTGATGGATGAAGGTCACAGCCGCAATACGGGCAAGCTCTATCGCTACGACGCCGGCCTGAACGCCTCGGTCATAATGGACGGCATCAGCCTGCCCAATGGACTTGCGTGGTCGAGCGATGGCAGCGAGTTGTTTTTTGTCGACTCAGTGGCCCGTACCCTCTATCGCGCCCGTTATCCGGCGAACGGAAACGGCCTGGAACAGGTATTGGTGTTCGCCCAGACACCGGCTGAACTTGGCCGGCCAGATGGTCTGGCGCTGGATGTCGAGGGTAACCTGTGGGTCTGCCAATTCAACGGCAGTTGCGTGCTCCAGTACGACCGCCATGGCGTGCTGCTCCAGGCCTTGCCAATGCCGGTGCCACGCCCCACCAGTTGCTGCTTTGGCGGGCCGGACATGCGCACCTTGTACATCACCACCGCCAAGTTCGGCATGTCGGCGGCCGAGCAGGCGGACTATCCGGCGGCGGGCAATATCTACAGCATCCGTTTGCCAGTGCCCGGAAGGCCGCGACACCGTTTCAAGGAACTTTAATCGCACAGGCATCAAGGACGTGGCAGGCCAGCAGGTATTCTTGAATAGTCGATCAACGCCATCACCTTTTTTCTCGAATCTGGCCCACCATTGCGCCGTGCTCCGCGGCGCTTTTTTCTTTGATGGCGGACTATTCCTGGTCAGCCATCAGGTTTACCCAACCCATGCGCTTCCATCCGCCCACCTGATCAGATAGACAAGCTCAGTACCGTGGTTCTGGAAAGCTTGGGAGTGGGGCGGGTTTGTGTAATATCGATGGAGCAAGTCTGAGTGACAAAAGGATAATTTGGTCACTCGTTGTCAAGCGCATTTCGGGTGCGTAAGCTAGCCGCATGAATAAGACAACCATCGCTTCCACGAGCATCCGTGGTCCTGCCGATCATGAAATCCGGAACCAGATCGTCGCAGCGGCCAACCAGCACTTCAGTCAATACGGCTATAGCAAAACCACGGTTTCCGATCTGGCGAAGGCAATCGGGTTTTCCAAGGCGTACATCTACAAGTTTTTTGATTCCAAGCAGGCGATTGGTGAAGCTATCTGTGCCAATTGCCTGGCGCAAATGATCGCGGCAGTGGAGCAGGAAATTAACGTTGGTGGTCTCACGCCGACCGAGCGTTTACGACGCTTGTTGAAAACGCTGGTGGCTACCGGTGTGAACTTGTTCTTCAGTGAGCGAAAACTCTATGACATCGCTGCTTTTGCAGCGTCTGAAAACTGGCCTTGCGCTCAGCAATACGATGCCTTGATCAGGGGCTTTGTCGTGCAGATTGTGCGTGAAGGGCGAGAGCTCGGCGAGTTTGAACGTAAAACGCCGTTGGACGAAACAGTCGATGCAATCCACCTGGCGCTACGGCCTTTCGTCAATCCGTTGCTATTGCAGTACAACCTTGATGTTGTCGAGGTGGCTCCGGTCCTCACCTCCAATCTCATTCTGCGTAGCTTGATGCCGTGAGCCTACGCCAAACCCTGTATATCTTTTTGCGCTGATATCAACGTTTAGTCTGTGGGCGAACACTGTCCAACTGGGCCTGTCCGCTTGCCAAGAAAGTGACTTTTTTTTCATATAGTCACATCAATAAACAGGATATACCTGTCCTTGAGGGATCGCCGTCAAGCAGCGCTGTTGCATCAACGACTCATGGGCGCGGATCTTCCGGTCGCTCGTCACCTGAGCGGATATCGGCTCGTCAGTTGGGTATCCGAGGGCTGCCAGCCGCCGCCCAGTGCCCTGAACGTGGCGACGGCCGCGCGTGCCGATTCGGTCTGTGCCTGTGCCCGAGCGTCGGAAGCCTGAAGCAAGGTCTCGTCAGCGTGCAGGACGTCAATCAAGCTCGCCGTGCCTTTCTCATAAGCAATGAACGACGATTGGCGGGCTTGAGTCAGAGACGTCTCGCCTCCCATTAGGGTGGTGGCTTGGGCGTCCCGATTGACCAGCGAGGAGAGCGCGTTCTCGACGTCCTCGGTGGCGCGCAGCTCCGATTGACGGTAAGCGGCCAGGGCTTCGGCTTCCTGTCCTTTGGCTTGGTCGATTTGGGCGTTGATGCGGCCGAAATCGAAAAGTCTCCAGCGCAGTCCCAGTACGCCAGCCGATTGACTGGCGCCGCCGGAAAAAAGATTGCCTGCGGACACCGCCGTCGCGCTCCCCAGTAGCGCACTCAGCGAGAACTTCGGGTAGTACTCGGCAATCGCTTCCCCGATGCGTGCGTTGGAGGCGGCAAGGCGGCGCTCGGCCACGATGAGGTCAGGCCTGCGCCGCAGTAAATCGGCGGGGGTTCCCAAGGTCTTTAACTGCGGTGCCACCGGAATGCTCCCGACCATGGCAAGTTGCGTACGGTGAGTACCGGGTGGCGTGCCGAGCATGACATCGAGTGAGTTCATGGCAGCATCCAGACCGGCCTGCAGGACCGGCACCGTGGCTTGGACCTGGGCTAACGCCCCCTCGGTTTGACGCACCTCGTAGCTGGCGGCAAGCCCTTTGCTATAGAGCAATTGGACTTTCTCCAGCAGTCCTTGCTGGGTTTTGACTTGTCGATTCGCAATGTCCAATCGAGCCTGCAGCCCACGGATAGTGATGTAGGTATCCGCGGTCTGCGCGGCGATGGCCAATCGTGTGGCAGCGGCGCCTGCCTCGCTGGCCTGGTACTCGGCCAGCGCCGCCTCGCGTCCGCGTCGCAGGCCGCCAAAGATATCCACTTCCCAACTGGCATTGAGGTCGGCCTCGTAGGAACTCCCATACCGATCGTAGCCAGGCGTTGAGTTCAACACCTGGCCGAGTGGGGTCTCGATGGATTGATAAGCGCGTGCGGCCTGAGCGCTGATGTTTGCTGAGGGCGCCAAAGCGGCATTGGCGGCGCTGAGTCCGGCCCGCGCCTGCGTGACTCGCGCCTGGGCCTGTGCCAGATCGAGGTTCTGCTCAAGCGCCTTGGAGACGAAGCCGGCGAGCAGTGGGTCCCCGAAACTCTCCCACCAGATGACGAGACTGGCAGGCGTTGCCGCTGGTCTCTGCCCGACAGAAAACTGGCCCCAGTATCGGTCCGGGAGCGGGGCGTCTGGACGGCGATAGTCCGGGCCGACCGCACAGCCTGTCATCAAGGTGGCGCTTATCAGAAAAGCAGCGGGGCGCAGGGAGAGCATTGAGATTCCTTGAATCGCGAGATGTTTGTGACCATATCACTTTATGGTCACAAACTGTCAATTGAGGCCACTGAGCTAAATTCAGGCATGGCTAGAAAATAACCCTCGACTGCCTCACATGCAGCCCTTGCAAAACGTCGCCTTGTACCGATCCCGTCTGAGTGAAGGGGCGCCTAGAGCTTTCGCGTAAGGGGCATTGCACGGCTAAGGTCCAGCTGGATTCTTGATTTGTGACTGTTGACAATAATGGTCACCAGTCTGAATATAGCGCTCCTGCTCTCTCTATTTAATAAGGGAACCTATGCTCCGGCTCCGACCTTTCCCCATTGCCGCCTGCTTGTTGCCTCTCGTCCTGACGGCGTGTGGTGACTCCTCCAATCTTGTTGATCCGCGCACGCAGGCTCCGCTGGTAAGGCCCGGAACGGTTGAGGGTGCCTCAGAGGCGTCACGCTCATTCACAGGGGTAGTGGCGGCCCGCGTGCAGAGCGATCTGGGCTTTCGGGTTTCCGGCAAGATTCTTGAGCGGTTGGTCGAAACCGGCCAGAGCGTTAAACGCGGTCAGCCGCTTATGCGCCTTGACCCTATCGACCTCGGGTTGCAGGCGCGAGCACAGCAAGAGTCGGTCATCGCCGCCAAAGCCCGAGCCAAGCAGACAGCCGATGACGAGGCGCGATACCGCAGCCTGGTAGCCGCAGGCGCTATTTCTGCATCGGCCTATGACCAGATCAAAGCCTCAGCAGATACCGCAAAGGCGCAGCTTAGCGCCGCTGAAGCGCAGGCTGACGTTGCCCGCAATGCTTCAGGCTACGCAGTGTTATTTGCCGACTCCGACGGTGTCGTGGTGGAGACGCTCGCCGAGCCCGGGCAAGTCGTCAGCCCGGGGCAGCCTGTGGTTCGACTGGCGCGCGCAGGTCAGCGCGAAGCCATCGTGCATCTGCCCGAGACGTTGCGTCCTGCCCCAGGTTCCACTGCGCAAGCGACGCTTTATGGAGATACCGCCAACGCAGTGACTGCGAAGCTGAGGCTGCTTTCCGACTCTGCCGACCAAGCCACGCGCACGTTTGAGGCGCGGTACGTGCTGGAGGGCGCGCTGACCAATGCGCCGATAGGTTCGACGGTTACCCTGCGCATCGCAGAAGGCGCCGCGCAAGCGCAGGCTTTACGAGTGCCCATCGCGGCCCTTTATGACCCAGGCAAAGGCACAGGCGTGTGGGTGATCGCCGGCTC
Source organism: Pseudomonas sp. ARP3 (assembly GCF_001029595.1). Taxonomy (NCBI): domain Bacteria; kingdom Pseudomonadati; phylum Pseudomonadota; class Gammaproteobacteria; order Pseudomonadales; family Pseudomonadaceae; genus Pseudomonas; species Pseudomonas sp. ARP3. The sequence continues at coordinate 56,305 of NZ_LEKF01000019.1, read as the reverse complement.
ACCGGCAAAAGTTTCTTGGCGCCCTGTTCAAGTGCTGGGGTTGAGCGACGATGCCGCGCGCGTGGCAGGCGATCTCAAGGTCGGTGAGCAGATCGTAGCGTTAGGCGCCCATCTGTTGCGCGATGGCGAAGAAGTGCGAGTGCCCTGGCAGGATCAAGCCAACGTTGCCGGGAGCCATCCATGAGCGAAGGCCGCTTCAATATTTCAGCGATCGCCGTTCGTGAGCGATCTATCACGGTATTTCTGATCTTTTTGATCGCGGTGGCAGGCACCCTGGCGTTCTTCAAGCTGGGGCGTGCGGAGGATCCGCCGTTTACGGTCAAGCAGCTGACAGTCATTACCGCGTGGCCCGGCGCAACCGCGCAGGAGATGCAGGACCAGGTAGCCGAGCCCCTTGAAAAGCGGTTGCAGGAATTGAAATGGTACGACCGCACGGAAACCTACACGCGGCCGGGTCTCGCTTTCACCATGGTGTCGCTGCTCGACAGCACGCCGCCGTCGCAAGTGCAGGAGGAGTTTTACCAGGCGCGCAAAAAACTCGACGACGAGGCCACCAAGCTACCGGCGGGTGTGATCGGGCCATTGGTCAACGATGAGTATTCGGACGTGACGTTCGCGCTGTTCGCTCTCAAAGCCAAAGGCGAGCCGCAGCGCCTGTTGGTGCGTGATGCGGAGTCGTTGCGTCAGCAACTCTTGCATGTGCCGGGCGTGAAGAAGGTCAATATCATCGGCGAGCAGGCCGAGCGCATTTTTGTGTCTTTCTCCCACGATCGGTTGGCCACTTTGGGCATTGCGCCTCAGGAGATCTTTGCCGCGTTGAATGATCAGAACGTACTGACGCCGGCCGGTTCGATCGACACCAACGGGCCGCAAGTCTTCCTGCGCCTGGACGGTGCCCTCGATAAGCTGGAGAAGATTCGCGATACGCCGATTGTGGCTCAGGGGCGCACGCTCAAGCTTTCCGATGTGGCGACTGTCGAGCGTGGTTATGAAGACCCGGCCACCTTTGTGGTGCGCAATAACGCAGAAGAGGCCCTGCTGCTGGGGGTCATCATGCGCGAAGGTTGGAACGGCCTGGATCTGGGCAAGGCGCTGGACGCCGAGACCCGCAAAATCAATGAGCACATGCCACTGGGCATGACCCTGACCAAGGTCACCGATCAAGCCGTCAACATCGACTCGGCCGTAGGCGAGTTCATGGTCAAGTTTTTTGTCGCGCTGCTGGTGGTGATGCTCGTTTGCTTCCTCAGCATGGGCTGGCGTGTGGGCGTGGTGGTCGCCGCTGCCGTGCCATTGACACTGGCGATCGTGTTTGTGGTGATGGCGGCCACCGGAAAGAACTTCGACCGTATTACCCTCGGGTCATTGATCCTGGCGCTCGGGTTGCTGGTAGATGACGCGATCATTGCTATCGAAATGATGGTGGTGAAAATGGAGGAGGGCTACGACCGCATCAAGGCCTCGGCGTATGCCTGGAGTCATACGGCCGCGCCGATGCTCTCCGGCACACTGGTAACGGCGGTTGGCTTCATGCCCAACGGTTTTGCCCAGTCCACTGCCGGTGAATACACCAGCAATATGTTCTGGATCGTGGGCATTGCGTTGATTGCGTCCTGGATTGTCGCAGTGGCTTTCACCCCTTACCTGGGCGTGAAGTTGTTGCCAGAGATCAAGCCGGTCGAGGGTGGGCATGCTGCTATCTACAATACTCCCCGCTACAACCGCTTCCGCCGGGTCCTGACACGGGTCATCGCCCTCAAGTGGCTGGTGGCTGGCACGGTTATCACGTTGTTTGTTGTAGCCGTTCTGGGCATGGGGCTGGTGAAGAAGCAGTTCTTCCCGACGTCGGACCGTCCCGAGGTGATGGTCGAGGTGCAAATGCCCTACGGAACCTCCATCGAACAGACCAGTGCCACCGCGGCAAAAGTCGAGGCTTGGCTGCAACAGCAGGAAGAGGCCAAAGTCATCACCGCCTACATTGGCCAGGGCGCGCCGCGCTTCTTCCTGGCGATGGCGCCCGAACTGCCGGACCCATCGTTCGCCAAGATTGTGGTGCTCACGGCCAGTCAGGAAGCGCGCGAAACCCTCAAGGTTCGTTTGCGTGAGGCTGTGGCTGCAGGGCTCGCCCCAGAGGCCCGTGTCAGGGCGACGCAAATTGTGTTCGGTCCGTATTCACCTTTCCCTGTCGCTTACCGAGTGATGGGGCCTGACCCGACCAAGCTGCGCGAGATTGCCGGGCGCGTACAAGCGGTCATGCAAGCGAGCCCGTTGATGAGGACGGTCAATAGCGATTGGGGCCCACTGACACCGACTTTGCATTTGCGCTTGGATCAGGATCGCTTGCAGGCGGTAGGGCTGACCTCCAGCGCAGTCGCCCAGCAGTTGCAGTTCTTGCTGACCGGCGTGCCGATCACAGCGGTTCGTGAAGACATTCGTTCAGTGCAGGTGGTGGGGCGCGCCGCGGGTGACATCCGCCTGGATCCGGCTCGGATCGAGGGGTTTACAGTGGTGGGCGCGGCGGGCCAGCGTATCCCTCTGTCCCAGGTCGCAGAGGTGGATGTGCGTATGGAAGACCCCATTCTCCGGCGCCGTGACCGTACACCGACGATCACCGTGCGCGGCGATATTGACGAAGGTCTTCAACCACCCGATGTGTCGGGTGTGATCGTCAAGCAATTGCAGCCGATTATCGACACGCTTCCCAACGGCTATCGGATCGAGCAAGCGGGTGCAATCGAGGAGTCGGGCAAGGCCGGCCAGGCGATAGTGCCGTTGCTACCCATCATGATTGCCCTGACGCTGCTGATCATCATCGTTCAGGTACGTTCGATCTCGGCAATGATCATGGTGTTTTTTACCGCACCGTTGGGCCTGATTGGCGTAGTACCGACCCTGCTGATGTTTCATCAACCGTTTGGTATCAACGCCCTGGTTGGTCTCATCGCGCTGTCGGGCATCCTGATGCGTAACACGCTGATTTTGATTGGGCAGATCCATCACAACGCCCAGGAAGGCTTGGATCCATTTCACGCCGTCATCGAAGCCACCGTGCAGCGGGCTCGTCCGGTACTGCTGACGGCGATGGCAGCGATCCTGGCATTCATCCCGCTGACCCATTCGGTGTTTTGGGGCACCCTGGCCTACACGCTGATCGGAGGCACGTTAGTCGGCACCGTTATGACGCTGGTATTCCTGCCGGCGATGTACGCCATTTGGTTCAAGATCCGTCCTGACAATGCAGGTCAAACCGAGCCAGCGAATTAAGTAAGCAAACCCAGTGGATGGGGCGCCATCCCGTCCTCTCGTCGTGCACCTCATCGCTGTAGCGTGGGTGGCGACTGAAAAAATGAAGAGGGTTCAATGAGTAATCTCGAAGCTCAAAAGCGAATCGTGGTCACCGGCGTCGGCATTGTCGGGCCTTTGGGGTGCGCAGTAGAGGAAGTCTGGAAGAGATTGCTGGCCGGGCGTTCTGGTATCCGCAACCTGCCCGACGACATTACTGAGGGTACGGGCATCGCAGTGGGCGGCCAGGTGCCGTCTCTCGAAGAGGATGCCATCGCCGGTTACGACCCGGAGCGCATCATCTCGGCCAAGGATCGCAAAAAGATGGATCGCTTCATCGAGTTTGCATTGGTGGCAGCGCACGAAGCGCTGGAGCAGGCCGGCTGGCATCCAACAGAGGTCACCGACCAAGCGCGGACGGCCACGATCATTGCGTCGGGCGTGGGTGGCTTCGGCGCGATTGCCGACGCAGTCCGCACCACCGATGCGCGTGGTCCTCGCCGACTGTCGCCATTCACTGCACCGTCCTTTCTCGCCAATATGGCGGCCGGGCACGTCTCCATCCGTCACGGCTTTAAAGGCCCGCTCGGCGCTCCCGTCACGGCCTGCGCCGCAGGGGTACAGGCCATCGGCGACGCGGCCAGAATCATCAGAGCCGGTGAGGCGGATATCGCGATATGCGGCGGTACCGAGGCGGCGATAGACCGTGTGACCCTAGGCTGTTTCGCAGCGGCCCGCGCGCTATCCACGGGGTTTGCCGAGCACCCGCAGGCAGCCTCGCGACCGTTCGATCGTGATCGCGATGGCTTCGTCATGTCCGAAGGTGCCGGTTTATTGGTGATCGAGTCACTGGAGCACGCCCTCAGGCGTGGGGCCAAGCCCCTGGCGGAGTTGGTCGGCTATGGTACCAGTGCGGACGCGTATCACCTGACGGCCGGTCCGGAGGACGGCAGCGGCGCACGTCGCGCCATGGAGCAGGCGCTGCGCCAGGCGGCGGTGAGCCCGGCCGACGTTCAGCACATCAACGCGCATGCAACCTCCACCCAGGTCGGCGACAAAGGCGAGTTGGCAGCGATTCGCTCGGTTTTCGGGAGCGGCGCCAGTGTCGCGATCAGTTCGACGAAGTCCGCCACCGGGCATCTGCTTGGCGCAGCTGGAGGTATTGAAGCGGTGTTTACGGTGCTAGCGCTTCGCGACCAAGTGGTGCCACCCACGCTCAATCTCAATCATCCCGATGAGGCAGCCGACGGCCTTGATCTGGTCGCCCTGAACTCGCGACAGTTGCCAATTACCCATGCGCTCTCGAATGGGTTCGGATTTGGCGGTGTGAACGCCAGCGTGCTGTTTCGCCGCTGGGCGCCGGAGGTTGAATAATGAACGCGGCGTGACGTGGCGAGGGTTTTGTCCAGTGGGCCGAAGCGATCTGGCCGCCGGGTTTGAGCACCCCGCGGCTTTTTCACGCCCTCATAGCCGCTCAGCACCTGTTCAAAGCCAATATCCGGGGCTTTGCCGTAGCGTTTGAAGGCCAGTGCTTTCAAAACTGCCTTGGGCCCGATGCCATTGAAGGAAATGAGCGGCTAATGACGTTTGCTCAGGACTGCGCCTGATACCGCTCGGCGGCGCGCGCCTGGCGGATATCCGAGAGCAGCCCCTGGCGCGCCTGATCCAGTTGGTCCCAACGACCTTCGACGTGCAGCGGCGGGATGGTCACTGGCTCGCGGCGGTCAAACCCCAGCAGCGCCGCGTCCACCAGCTCATCCACGTCCATCACTTCCGGCAGTGCGTTAATGTCGATGCCGGCGCGTTCCCAGATTTCGGTGCGGGTGGCGGCGGGCAGAACGGCTTGGATGTACACGCCCTTGGCGGCCAATTCCACGGTCAACCCTTGGGACAGGAATAGGACGAATGCCTTCGTCGCGCCATACACCGACATGCCGAACTCAGGCGCAAAACCCACCACCGAGCCCAGGTTGATGATCGAACCGCTGCCGGTCTGCGCAAAGCGCGGTGCCACGGCGGCGGCCAGACGCGTCAGCGCCACCACGTTCAGCGCGATCAATTGGTCGAGCGCCTGGGCACTCTGGTCAACGATGCCACCGGACTGCGCCATGCCTGCGTTATTGATCAGGATGCCGATACGGGCGTCCTCTCGCAGACGAGTTTCCAGCGCAGCGAGGTCGGCGGCCTGTGTCAAGTCGGCCTGAAACACCTCCACGGCCACGCCGTTTTCCTCGCGCAGTTGCGCGGCCAGTTTTTCCAGGCGCGCGTTGTCGCGAGCCACCAGCACCAGGTCATGGCCACGGCGGGCGAAGCGCTTGGCATAGGTAGCACCGATGCCGGAGGAGGCGCCAGTGATCAGAACAGCGGGGAGCGAAGTCATGGTGAGTATCCTAAGGAATGCCGCAGTGATGGAAAGTGTGCTAATGATTACGACTGAAATCTAAAAAAGTCAACGTTTTGATGTTGGTCGACATCAATGTATGCTTGCGGCCTGTACGGATAAGTTTCAGGTGGACGATGAAAGTCTCTAAACAACAGGCCCAGGCCAATCGCGCGCGCATCGTGCAAACTGCGTCCGCGCTGTTTCGCGAGCGTGGTTATGACGGTGTGGGCATCGCTGACTTGATGGCAGCGGCAGGGTTTACCCAAGGTGGGTTCTACAAACACTTCGAATCCAAGGCCGACCTGATGGCGCAAGCGTCGGCGTGCGGCCTGGCAGAGTCCGCCGCCCGCACAGCGGGGGCGTCAACCGAAGCATTCGTGAACCTTTACTTGTCGCGTGAACACCGCGATCAGCGCGCTACGGGGTGCACACTGGCGGCGTTATGCAGTGACGCGGCACGCAAAGAAGACGAGGTTCGCGCTGCATTTGCCGCCGGCATCGAGGCCCAACTGAGCGCGATGCACGCGGCAAAAGCCGACGGTGAAGAACAAGACCCGGCGACGACGCGTGCCGCCAACCTTGCGTTGATGGCACAGGTGCTGGGTGGGTTGATCATGTCACGGGCCTGCCCGGACGACTCGGCGCTGGCCGATGAAATCCTGGCGGCGTGTCGTGCAGACATCCAAGGGCACCAAGACGAGGAGCAATCCTGAGGACTAACCCCGGGCGCGCTGTTGCAGCGTGCTGAGCCGTTAGAGCCCGGCGTCAGCACACAGGCTTAGAGAAAAAAACAGGGGAGCGGCGTGGCTCCCCTGTATTGGCGCCTCAACTGCTGCGCCCGCCACCGTGGCTGTGTTCCCCTCCTTTACGTCCGGCTTGGGAGGCTTTTTCACGGTCGTTGGCAAAGTTGCCACCGCTGTGTTGGCCGCCTTTACTGCCGGCTTCGGCGGCCCGTTGTGGATCGTTCTTGAAGTTCCCTCCACTGTGTTGGCCGCCTTTGCTGCCCGCTTCGTTAACGCTTGTTTGGCCTTTTTTATCCTGAGTGCTCATTGTCATTTACCTCATGGTTATAAAGGTTATGCAGCTTTCATTAGTGAAGTTGCCTTTGGCGCACGCTAATCAGTTAAGCGTGCTGTTCAGTCTTGATGTATAGGCAAGCTTTAGAACGTCACGAAAGTTGCATTTGTATCGCGCCCGTGTGCTGGCGAACTTACGACGTGCGGCCGCCGCCATGGCTGTGCTGTCCGCCTTTGCGGCCAGCTTGGGCGGCTTTTTCGCGGTCGTTGGCAAAGTTGCCGCCGGACGCCTGGCCGCCTTTACGCCCGGCCTCGGCTGCGCGTTCATGATCATTGGCGAAGTTGCCAGGGTTTTTATTACTGGTAGGCATGATGCATCTCCACTATTTAATCAAGGTTGGTTATTTGAGTGCCCATCGCAACAACGGGCATTAACTCCGATAACGGCACTGACGGGAATGTTTGAAGAATTTTTGAAAATGGCGATGAGCGGTAGTTGCTCAAAATAACTTGTACAAAATGGTCTTTTTAATGCCGCTTCGTATAAGTTTTTAATGTGTCGGTGTGGTCTTTGATATTGAACTGATAGCTGTTATGCCGCTTCGCTTAGTTGCCGCTTCGCTTGCATTTAGAGTGAACCTGTACACTCGGTGCAGGGCCTAAACGTGCATCACTGAATAGGAGGTGCCGTATGCAAACCACTTATTTCTGGGCAGGCGTGGCCGTCATTCTGGTATTGCTCGACCTGTGGATCATCAACAGCGTCTGGCGCAGCAGCAAAACCTCGCGCACTAAGCTGGGATGGACCGCATTGGTGATCCTGCTGCCGTTTGTCGGTGCGGTTATCTGGAGCATTGCCGGTCCGCGGGGTGTGACCAAGGGGCCGTCGTCACCCGAACACAGCAAAGGTTGATAACGACATGGAGAGCGGAGAGCCTCAGGGCGAACTGTGCAGTCGCCGTGACCCGGTGCGCGAAGACATGGCTCTTCAGCGCAAAGTCTGGCGCTTCGAGCGTTGGGGCTGGTACGGGTTGCTGCTGTTGGTGGCGTTGACCTTGGGCGGCTTGTTTTCAAAAGGGCCGCTCAGTGAGGCCCAGGTGCACAGTGCCGATAGTCAGGTGCGCGTGGAGTATCAACGCTTCCTGCGTAACGGTGCATCCGACACGCTGGTGATCCACTTACGCGGTCAACCCAACACCGCGCTTGAGGCGCGCATCGAAGGCGAGTTGCTCCAAGGGTTCAACGTCGAGATGCTGCAACCACAACCGCTCAAGGCCAGCGCGGCGGGTCAGGGGGTCAAGCTGTGGGTACTCAGCGACGCAGATGGCCAGGCAGTTTTGCGTCTGAATCTGCGCAGTGACGGCGTAGGCCGTTTCGACACTCAAGTGGCGCTGGGCGCAGGGGCGGCGCTGCAATTTTCTCAGTTCATTTATCCCTAGGGGGTACACATGGATTCAGTGTTGCGCGCCGCCGCCATTTACCTGGTACTGATGGTGCTGTTCAAAATTGCCGATCGGCGCTCCCTGGCCGAACTCACCACCTTCGATCTGGTGCTGCTGATGGTCATCGGCGAGGCCACCCAGCAAGCCTTGTTGGGCGATGATTTTTCCCTGACCAATGCGGTGTTGGTGATTGCGACACTGATCGCCATCGACATCGGGTTGTCCCTGATCAAACAACGGTTCACCTGGTTAGCCCGGGTACTCGATGGCGGGCCAACGGTGCTGGTGGAGCATGGCCGTTTGCTGCCCGAACGCCTCAAGCGTGCCCGGCTGGATGCCGAGGATGTATTGGAGGCCGCGCGCTCTGCCCAGGGCATCGTCGAACTGCGGCAGATCCGCTTCGCCATTCTTGAACGCAACGGCAAGATCTCCGTGATTCCTTATGAGTGACGCCGTCTAGCTCTATCAGCGCACGCAGTGTGCGGGCCGAAGACTTTTGCAAGGAGGAAAGACCATGTCCATCGCCGCAGCCACCATTGACTGCCTGAAACAACACCGCTTGCTGCTCACCACCGCCGAGTCGTGCACGGCCGGCAAGATCATTACGTTGCTGTCCCAAGTCGAGGGCAGTGGTGCATGTATCGAGTGCGGGTACGTGGTGTATTCCGAGGAGGCCAAGCAACGCTTATTGGGCGTCAGTGCCTACACCATCAAGACGTTCAACCTCACCAGCTGCGAAGTGGCCCGCGAAATGGCCCAGGGCGCCTTACGCGACAGCCCTGCCCAGGTGGCTGTTGCCACTACCGGCCTGCTGGGGCCTGACAGCATCGACGGCATTCCACCGGGCACCGTGTGCTTTGCCTGGGCTTATCACCTCAACGGCGCGGTCAAGGTATTCAGCCGCAAGGAACGCTTCATCGGTTCGCGCGAACAGGTGCAGGTGCTTGCCGCTGAATACGCGTTGAAAGGCGTGGTGCGTTTTCTGGATGAGGCAGTAGGCCGTTAGGCGCGGCAGTGCTGCGGCCTTGGCGGGCAAGCTTTGCATCTGCAGAGCTTGCCCGCTCGTTGGTGTGACGCCGCAGATCAGCGCATCTGCAAGATGATCGGCGTGCTGCTCGCCGGATCGGTGTGCTCGCGCAGTTTGCCCACGTCCTTGGCCTCGACCGCGCTGCCGTGGTTGCCCCAGGTGCTACGCACGTAGGTCAGCACTTCGGCGATGTCCTGGTCGGACAGTTGCTCGCGGAAGGCCGGCATGCGATAGGCGTCCGGAACGCCGGCGGCTACTACGCGCTGGGCGCCGTTGAGGGTGATGTTGATGGCCGAGGCGGTTTCTGTGGCCAGGGCCGAAGTGGCGCCCGCCAGTGGCGGCATCCAATCGGGCTGGCCTTTGCCGTCCAGGCCATGGCAGGAGGCGCAGCGGGTGGCGTAGGTGTGGGCTCCGGGAGCATCCGGGCGGGCGTTGGCGGCCACGGCCTGATAGGCCCAGGGTGCGCCGTCGCGCTGTGGGTCGCCAGGCAGTGACTTGAGGTAGCGGGCAATGGCCGCCAGGTCGTCGTCGCTCATAAACTGAGTCGAGTTGTTGAACGCTTCAGTCATCGAACCGTACACCACCGCGTGCTGGTTGCGGCCGGTCTTGAGGAACTGCACGATCTGCGCCTCGCTCCAGCGGCCCAGACCGGTGTTAGGGTCCTGGCGCAGACTGGGGGCGTACCAGCCGTCGAGCAAGGCGCCGGCGAGGAACGGCTTACCGGCTTCGTCCAGCGCTTTCTCATTGAAGGCCAGGCCGCGCGGGGTGTGGCAACTGCCGCAATGGCCGGGGCCCTGGACGATGTAGGCGCCACGGTTCCACAACGCATCCTGGGCCGGTTTGGCCGCATAGGGGGTGTTTGGCGCGAACAGCCCGTTCCACAGCGCAATCGGCCAGCGCATATTCAGCGGCCAGGGGATGTCGCTGGGGAGGTTGGCCTGGTTGGCCGGTTGTACGCCCTTCATAAAGAAGGCGTACAGCGACCGCACATCATCGTCACTGAGCTTGGCATAGGAGGGGTAGGGCATGGCCGGATACAGCCGCCGCCCGCCCGGCGCTACGCCGTGACGCACCGCGCGGTCGAAGTCGGCGAGGCTGTAACGGCCGATGCCGTGGGTAGGGTCCGGGGTCACGTTGGTGGCGTGGATATTACCCAGCGGCGTGGCCATTTCCAGGCCGCCGACGAACGGTGCCTTGCCGGGCAGGCTGTGGCAGGCCACGCAGTCGCTCAGGCGCGCGACGTACTCGCCACGGCTGACCAGGGCAGGGTCAAATTCGGCGGCTGGCGCCTGCTCGAACGCGGTAACAGGTTGGCGGGTGACATACCACGCCAGCGCGCCGGCGGCGACCAGGCAGGGCACGGCCAACCAGCCGAGGGTTCTTGCGAATCGGTTATTCATGGGCGGTCTCGGTCGGTCAGCTGAAAGTGTGTCGGCTCAATGGCAGGCTGCGCACGCGCTGGCCAGTCAGTTGCGCCACGGCATTGACCACCGCTGGCGCCACCGCCGGTAGCGGAGGTTCGCCGATGCCGCCCATTTTTTCGCCGCTTTCCACGATCTTCACATGCACCTGGGCCATCCGCGAAGGTGGCAGGATCGGGTAAAGGTCGTAATTGCGCGCCCGTGGCTTGCCGTCCACATACACCGCTTCTTCCAGTAAGGTTTGCGACAGGCCCAGGGCCACGGCACCGTTGACCTGCGCCTCGACGATGGCCGGGTTGACGATGCTGCCCGGATCGATGGCTTCCCAGATGTGATGGACCTTGACCTGGCCTTTGTCGATCGACACCTCGGCGATCACCGCCGCATGGGAGCCGAACGGCGAAGCCATGGCCACGCCCCGCGCGCGGCGGGTGCCGTCTTCGGCGGTGTAGGGGCCGCGCTTCCAGCCGCCGGACAACTCGGCCACCGCCTTGAGCAGCGTGGTCAGGCGCGGATTGTCACGCAGCAGGTGCAGGCGCAGGTCGTACGGGTCGCGGCCGCCTTTGTCGGCCAGCTCGTCGAGGAACGCTTCGTAGAAGAAGTCGTTGAGGGAATTGCCCACCGAACGCCAGTAGCCGAGCATGGCCGGGCCTTTGACGTAGATCTGCGCGATGCGCTTGTTGGGGATCGCGTAACTCTTGCCTGACAACCCTTCGAGCGCCGTGGGGTCGAGTTTGTCGCCCTGTTTGCCGGCAATGGCTTCAGTAGGGCCTTCGGTGGCACTCACTGCTTCGATGGCCACGGGCAGGCCGTCGGCGTCCAGCGCGGCGCGGAACTTGACCACCGCCACCGGGCGCAAGACATCGCGCAGGAATTCTTCCTCACGGCTCCAGATCAACTTAACCGGGCGACCCACCGCCTTGGCCAGCGCGATGGCCTGGGGGTACGGGCTGGCCGAGTCATACAGGAAGTGCCGACCGAAGAAACCGCCCAACAGCGGCGAATGCAGATGAATGCGCTCCGGCGCCAGGCCGGTGCGTTTGGCAATGTCAGCGCGGAACATGTCTGGCGCCTGGTTGGGCAGCCAGATATCCAGCGAACCGTCCGGGTTGAAGCGCGCCAGCGCCGACGGCGGCTCCAGTTGCGCGTGGTTGACATATTGGTTGTGGTAGGTCGCTTCGACCTTGGTTTTGGCGCTGGACAGCGCGCCGGCCACATCGCCTTCGTTTTCATCGTCACGGGCCGGGCCTTGCTGGGCCGCGAGGAAATCACGGTAAGCGTCGCTGGAAAAATCCGCCGGCATCGCTCGCACCGTTGAGTCGGCAGTCGGTTCCTGCCAGTCCACTTGGATCGCTTCCACCGCGCGCTTGGCATGCCACCAACGCTCGGCCACCACCGCCACCGCGCCGGGTAATTGATGCACGGAATGCACGCCCTTCATGGCCTCCACCTGAGCCTGGTTGCGCAGGCCGCCGACCGTCATGCCCAGGCGCGGCGCGTGCTGCACGGCGGCATGGAGCATACCGTCGACTTTCAGGTCGATGCTGTACTGGGCCTTGCCGGTGGACTTGTCATAGGCGTCCACGCGTTTGACCGGTTTGCCGATCCAGCGGAATTGGCTGGGGTCGCGCAGGGTGACGCTGGCCGGGTCGGGCACCGGCATGTCCAGGGCGCGGCCGGCCAACTCGCCGTAGCCCAGCGAGCGGCCGGACGCGGCATGCACCACGCGGCCTGGCTGGGTGGTCAACTGTGCCACCGGCACGCCGAGCTGTTCGGCGCCGGCCTGCAGCAACATGGCGCGGGCGAGGGCGCCAAGGCGGCGCATGGTCGGGTAACTCATGCGCACCGACATGCTGCCGCCGGTGATGCGCATGCCGTTTTCCATCACCACATAGGCGTCGCCGGGTGGCGCGGCTTCGACGATGAAAGTGGCGGGGTCGGCGTCCAGCTCTTCGCCGACGATTTGCGCCATGGCGGTATGGGTGCCTTGGCCGCCTTCCATGAACGGGCTGAGCAGGCGCACGCTGCCGTCGGGGCGTATCTCCAGAAACGCCGGCACCTGGGTGCCGCGCTCGGTGCTTGCGCCGGCAGCGGCCTGGGCTCTGGACGCGCCCAGCGGCAGGCCGAAACCAATGACCAGCGCGCCGACGGCGGTACTGGCCAGAAAACGCCGGCGGGACAGGTTGATCGGTTCGCCGAGGGGCAGGCCGGGGATCAGTTCAGGCGTGTTCATCAGGCGTGCTCCTTCCCGGTGGCCAGGTCCTGCACGGCGGCGTGAATGGCGTTATAGGTGCCGCAGCGGCACAGGTTGACCATCGCCGCATCGATCTGCTCCACCGTGGGCTCCGGGGTGTGCTTGAGCAGCGCCGTGGCGGCCATCACCTGCCCGGACTGGCAGTAACCGCACTGCGCCACTTGATGCTCGACCCAGGCGCTGACCACGCGTTTGCCGACCTCATCGGCTTCGATCGCTTCGATGGTAGTGACCTCACGGCCCACTACCCCGGCCACCGGCGTCACGCACGCACGCACCACGTTGCCGTCCACCAGCACCGAGCAGGCGCCACATTGAGCCAGACCGCAGCCGTACTTGGTGCCGGTCAGCCCCAAGTCATCGCGGATCACCCACAGCAACGGCGTGTCGGCGTCGGCATCGACCTGGTAGGTCTTCTGGTTGATTCGTAGCTCCATGGCTGGCTCACCTGCTGATCTTCGGTTAGGGGTACGGTTTTTCTTATAGGGAGGGCGATAGATCGCCCATCGTCGAACTCTAGTCGACTGCGCCAGGGCTATCTATCCGAGCACCTGAAAGTTCGGAGGATCAGGCAAGTATTCGAGAGGATTGGATGACTGTCGGCAGTCGATGTATTCGTGCCGGTAGCCTCGCGTTCAGGCCCAACCCTCGCGCACGGCGGTGCGGATGCCCTCCAGCAGCATTGCGAATGCCGGGTTGTCGTTGTCTTCGCGCCAGATCAGGTGCAGCTCGCTCTGCGCCCCTTCGCCTAGATCAATGTCGCGGAACACCACGTTTTTGAACACCACGCTGCTGGCGCAACGCGGTACCAGGGCCAGGCCCATGCCGGCATTGACCAGGGCCAGGATGGTCAGTGAGGAGCCCAGCCATTGCACGTAGTCCGGCGCGACGCGCGCCGAGCGCAGCAGGCCGGTAAGCAGTTCGTTGAACGGCGGGTAAGCGGCGTGGGCGTACATCAGGAAAGGTTGCGCATCCAGGTCGTGGACGCTGACCGACTCGGCCTGGGCCAGGCGATGCGCGCTCGGCACCGCCAGCACAAAGGGCTCGCGCACCAGGCATTCGGTGGCGTAGCCCGGTTCCAGCAACGGCGCGCGCACGATGCCCAGGTCGATGCGCCGTGCGCGCAGGGCTTCGTATTGTTGATAGGTATTCATCTCCGACAGGTCGATTTTGACCTGGGGCTGCTTGAGCCGCGCTTCGGCAATCACCTTGGGCAGAAACTCATACACCGCGCTGCCGACGAAGCTGATATTGACCGTGCCAATGTCGCCTTCGGCGAAGCGTCGCGCGGTGATTGCCGCTTGTTGGGCGCGTTCGAGCAGGTTCTGCGCTTCGATGAAAAACGCCCGGCCAGCGGCGGTGAGGGTGACGCTGCGGGTAGTACGCGCAAACAACGCCACGCCCAAATGATGCTCAAGCAATTGGATCTGCCGGCTCAGCGGCGGTTGGGTCATGTTCAGGCGTTCGGCGGCGCGGCGGAAATTCAGCTCGGTGGCCACCGTGGTAAAGCAGCGCAGTTGCGTCAACTCGAACATTGATCTAATCCCGGTATCAATCCCATGCCAAGTTAGATTGGACGGGAACAATGACCGGCGTCCATGATCAATGCGTCCCTACAAAAACAATCATCGGGAGTCGCCCTTGGATACCTTCCACAATCCGCCGGACCCCGCCGTGCTTGCCCGCGCGGCCGCCAAGGTCAAGCGCCATGTGCTGCCGCTGTTCGTGGTGATGTTTATCGTCAACTACATCGACCGGGTCAACATCGGCTTTGTGCGCAGCCACATGGAGACCGACCTGGGAATTGGCGCAGCGGCCTACGGTCTGGGGGCCGGGTTGTTCTTCATTGGGTATGCGATTTTCGAAGTGCCCTCCAACCTGTTACTGCAACGCTACGGCGCACGGGCCTGGCTGACGCGCATCATGTTCACCTGGGGCGCGGCCGCGATGGCCATGGCCTTTGTACAAGGCGAAACCAGTTTCTACGTGCTGCGCTTTGTACTCGGCGCCGCCGAAGCGGGGTTTTTTCCCGGCATCATTTATTACTTCACCCAATGGCTGCCGGCCGCCGAGCGTGGCAAGGCCATGGCGATTTTTTTGAGCGGCTCGGCCATCGCCTCGGTGATTTCCGGGCCGGTGTCGGGCGCGCTGCTGGGCGTGAGCGGCCTGAGCCTGCACGGCTGGCAATGGATGTTCCTGATCGAAGGGTTTGCCTCCATCGTGCTCTGCGGGTTCGTGTGGTGTTGGCTGCAGTCCCATCCCCGCGAGGCGAGCTGGCTCAGCGCGCAGGAAAAGCATGCATTGGTCAGCGCCATCGACCATGAGCAGCAGGCCCGTGAAGCCGCCCAGGTCAGTCGTCCATCCCTGTTCAAGCTGCTGGCCGACAAACAGATCGCGCTGTTTTGTTTCATCTACTTCTCGATCGCCCTGACCATCTACGGCGCCACGTTCTGGCTGCCGAGCATGATCAAAAAAATGGGCGACCTGGGGGACTTCCAGGTGGGCTTGTTCAATTCGATTCCGTGGTTGATTTCCATCGTCGCCATGTACGGTTTCGCCTCCCTGGCCAGCAAGTGGAAGCACCAGCAGGCTTGGGTCGCACTGATGCTGGTGATCGCGGCGCTGGGCATGTTTATGTCGACCGTTGGCGGGCCGGTGTTCGCCTTTGTTGCGATCTGTTTTGCCGCGATTGGATTCAAAGCCGCCTCGGCGCTGTTTTGGCCCATCCCCCAGGGTTATCTCGATGCGCGGATCGCGGCAGCAGTAATCGCCTTGATCAATTCGGTGGGCAACCTCGGAGGTTTTGTTGCGCCCACCACCTTCGGCCTGCTTGAGCAGACCACTGGTTCCATCGAGGGTGGGCTGTACGGCCTGGCAGCGACCTCGCTGGTGGCGGCGGTGCTGGTGTTTTTTGCCCGAACCGCGCCGCACGGCGGTGTGCCGCCGACGTCCGCCCATCATCATGCCTTGCGTCCAGGCCCACAGGGAGCCGCCTCTTGAAAATCGTCCGCGTCACCGTCACCCCGATTGCTTTTCGCGATCCGCCGTTGCTTAACGCCAGCGGTATCCATGAACCCTTTGCCCTGCGCTCGATCATCGAAGTGGAGAGTGACACCGGCTATATCGGCCTTGGCGAAAGCTACGGCGATGCCCCGGCGCTGGCGATCCAGCAACGGGTGCAACCGCAGTTGATCGGGCTCGATCCGTTCAACCTCAGCGGCCTGCGCGCTATCGTCCAGGCCACCGTCGCCGCCCACGCACCCACAAGCCTGCCCGGAGCCGAACTGGCACCGGGTTCCCACGCCAGCAAAGCCGTGAGCAATGCTTATTCGGCGTTCGAAGTGGCCTTACTCGACTTGCAAGCCCATGCCTTGAATGTGCCACTGGTGGACGTGCTGGGTGGGGCGATCCGCGAACGCATCCCTTTCAGTGCCTATGTGTTCTTCAAATACGCCGAGCATGTCGATTCGCCCTACGCACCCGACCACTGGGGCGAGGCGCTTAATGAGCAGCAGATCGTCGCCCAGGCCCGGCACATGATCGACAGCTACGGTTTCAAAAGCATCAAACTCAAGGCCGGTGCACTGGACCCCGAGCATGAAGTGGCGTGTATCAAGGCGCTGAAAAAAGCCTTCCCAGGCGTGCCGCTGCGCATCGACCCGAATGGCAACTGGTCCCTCGACACGGCAATCCGCATGGCCGAGTTGCTGGGCGACGACCTGCAGTATTACGAAGATCCAACCCCCGGCCTCGATGGCATGGCCGACCTGCACAAACGCACCGGGTTAGCGTTGGCGACCAACATGGTGGTCACCGACTTTGATGAGTTTCGCCGCAGCGTGGCGCAAAACAGTGTGCAGATCGTGCTTGCGGACCACCATTACTGGGGCGGCCTGCGTGACACCCAGGTGCTCGCCAGGATGTGCCAGACCTTCGGCCTGGGCGTGTCGATGCACTCCAACTCGCACCTGGGCATCAGCCTGATGGCGATGGCCCATGTGGCGGCTTCGGTGCCCAATCTTGACTACGCCTGCGACACCCACTACCCCTGGCAAGAGCCGGACGAGGAGGTGATCAAGGGTGGCAAAGTGCCGATTGTCGACGGTTGTGTGCAGCTCACCCGCGCCCCCGGCCTGGGTCTTGAGCTGGACCATGACCAGTTGGGCAAGCTGCATGATCAGTACCTGAGCTGCGGTATCCGCCAGCGCGATGACGTGAAACAGATGCAGCGCTATCAGCCGGATTGGAAAGCCGTCAAACCCCGTTATTGAAGTTGGTCGCTTCGTTTGCCCGACCGCGCAGTCATGTGCCGTCGGGTTTTTTTTGCTCCGCGGTTTTGGTCGGACGCGGGTCGGCACGTTCCTGCTCCATGGCGCGGCGAATGCGCATCAGGTCCTGATATGCCTCGGTGCGCTTGGCGTCGGCCACTTGCTTGGCCTCGGTAAAGCGCAACCATGCGGCGGCATCCGCCAGGCTGGTGCCGATAATGTCGTAGGCCGCCTGCTCCAGGCGGTCGGCTTCGAAAAACAGTTCGGTGTTTCTTGCCAGCTGTGCATCCCAATCGGATGGTGCCGACGCTTCACGCTTGTTCGCTGCCATGACGCTTGCCTCCAGGTCGTCCTTGAGTATTGAGGCAGCGGCGGGCCTGATCGTTCAAATTAGTACAGGGGAGGGGAGCGACGAGGTGGATTTGACGGGTTGTACATAAAAGTCCAGTATGGATTTATAAGTACAAAAGCAATGCTGCATTTTTTCTTCACTCTTGCCAAAACCCACAACAACTTGCGAGATACCTCCATGAAGAAACGCGCCCTGATCCCCGCCCTGGCCCTCAGCCTGTTTGCGTCCAGCCATGTGCTGGCCGCCGAGAAGACCCTGCGTATTGGCATCGAAGCGGCATATCCGCCGTTTGCCTCCAAGACCGAGGAGGGCAAGATCGTCGGCTTCGACTACGACATCGGCAATGCCCTGTGTGCGCAGATGAAGGTCAAGTGTGTGTGGGTCGAAGGCGAGTTCGATGGCCTGATTCCTTCCCTCAAAGTGAGGAAAATCGACATGGCCTTGTCGTCCATGACCATTAACGAAGACCGTAAGAAGTCGGTGGATTTCACCCACAAGTACTACTTCACTTCATCGCGCCTGGTGATGAAGGACGGCGCGGTGGTGGATGACCAGTACGCCAGCCTCAAGGGCAAGACCGTCGGCGTGCAGCGCGCCACCACCACCGACCGTTACGCCACCGAGGTGTTCGAGCCCAAGGGCATTAACGTCAAGCGTTACAGCAATAACGAAGAAATCTACATGGACCTGGCGGCGGGGCGCCTGGATGCGATCTTTGCCGACACCATCCCATTGAACGACTTCCTGCAGATGCCGCGGGGCAAGGGCTACGCCTTTGTCGGCCCGGAACTCAAAGACCCGAAATACGTGGGTGAAGGCGCGGGAATCGCGGTGCGTAAGGGCAATACCGCGTTGGTCGGCGAACTCAACAGTGCCATCGACGGGATTCGTGCCAGTGGCGAGTATCAGAAAATCTCACAGCAGTACTTCAAGTCGGATATTTACGGCGACTGAAAGACCGCCATCGGGGGCAAGCCCCCTCCCACAGGGTATGGCTGATGCCCGGTGCTCTAAGTGTGGGAGAGGGCCTCCTTCCAAAGGCAATTCCCCTTCCACAGGGTATGGCTGAAGCCCGGTGTTCCAAGTGTGGGAGAGGGCAGGCCTCCTCCCACAGGCAATTCCCTGTTCCACAGGGTATGGCTGGTGCCTGGTGCTCCAAGTGTGGGAGGGGGCTTGCCCCCGATAAATGTCAGTCACCACTGCAATCAGGCCCGTTACCTCATTCGATCAGCCCTTGAGCTCCTTCAAGTGCTTGTAGACCGTGGCCCGCCCCATGCCCAGCACATTGGCCACGTAGTTCGAGGCGCTCTTGCCCTTGAACGCGCCTTGGGCGTGCAGCGCCAGTACCAGTTCGCGTTTGTGGTCGCGGGTCAGCAGGTTCAGGCTCAGTTGACGTTCGCGCAGCCAAGCGTGGAGGAAGGTGTTGATGCGCTCCTGCCAGTCATCGCGAAACAGGGCGTCCGGCTGCGGGATCAGTCTGCTCGGCGACAGGAACAGGTCCAGCGCAGCCTTGGCGTTTTCGAACAGGGAAATATTCAAGTTGATGCACAGCACCGCCAACGGACGATCCTGGGCGTCACGCAGGACAGTGCTCAGGCTGCGAATTTTCTGACCGTCCCAGTTGAGCTTCTCGTACGGGCCGATATTCACTTCGCTGATTTCCTCGCTGAGCATGTCCTCCAGCGCCGAGTCATCGCCGATGGCGCGTTTAGACAGGTTGTTGGCGATGTAATCGACCGTTTGAGTGCGCAGGTCATGCAGCACTACTTCGGCATGGGGGAAAAACAGCGTGGCGATCGCATCGGCAATCGCACGGAAATTCTGCAGGGCTTTGTCGTGTTCGGCGGTGTTCATCAATGGGGCTCCAGGCGGGCGGGGGAGAGCATATCAGCGTCCAGACCGAAGCGGGTCAGTGCCTGGGGCAGCGGTACTCCGCGCACCAGTGCCGCGCTGGCCTGGCCCATGGCCGGTGAAGTCTGAATCCCATAACCGCCTTGCGCCGCGACCCAGTACAGCCCCGGTACCTGGGAATCGAAGCCGCTGAGCAGATCGCCATCGTGCACAAAACTGCGCAGCCCGGCCCAGGTGCGAGTGGGGCGGCGGATGCTCAGGGTGGTGGCTTCTTCGATCTGGTAGATGCCCATGGCGATATCCAACTCTTCGGGCTGCACATCCTGTGCCTGCACCGGGTCGGCATTGGCCGGCGAGCCGAGGAACATGCCGGCGTCGGGTTTCATGTAGAAGGCTTCGTCCAACGCTACCAGCATCGGCCAGGCATGACTGTCCACACCGTCGGGGCCGGCGAAGATAAACGCCGAGCGGCGCTTGGGTTGCAGGCCGATGGACGCGGCGCCGGCCAGTCCGCCGATATGGTCGGCCCAGGCGCCGGCGGCGTTGATGATGATCGGCGCGGTGAAGGTGGCGTTCTGGGTGCTGACCTGCCAGAGCCCGGTACTGTCGCGCCTCAAGCCCAGCACCTCGCTGTCGGTGCGCACGTCGCCGCCATTGCGCCGGATACCGCGCAGATAGCCTTGGTGCAGGGCGTCGGTGTCGATGTCACTGGCGGTGGGGTCGTAGATCGCGCCGTGGACTTTTTCCCGCCGCAGGATCGGTAACATCTCACAGGCTTCATCGGCGCTCAGTTGCACGACCTGCGCCACAGTGGCCTTGGCGCTCAGATATTGCGCGTTCAATTCGGCCGGGTCGCCGCTGAAGTCCACGGTCATTTCGCCCCGTGGCGTGAGCAGCGGGTGTTCACAGAAACCGGCAGGCGGATGGTCGAAAAAGTCGCGGCTGGCCAGGGTCAGCGCGCGCACTTGCGGGGTGCCATAGGCGGCGGTATAGAGCGCCGCCGAACGCCCGGTGGAGTGATAGGCCGGGTGGCTTTCACGTTCCAGCACGATCACCTTGCCGTGGGGCGATAACCAGAAACCCGTGGAGGCGCCGGCAATGCCACCGCCGATGATGAGGTAGTCCGCGTGGTTCATAGCTGTCTCCAGAGGGCATTGGCCAGGGCGATGTCTTCCAGGCCCAGGCCGATGGAACGGAAGAAGACGTGGCGATCATAGGTCGGGCGCGGCACCAGGTCACTGAGCAGCTCGGGTAGGTCGCCGAGCACCATGCGGGGGTGCCAGCCGTGCTGTTCGGCGGCGATCAGCATTTCGCCGGCTGCGGTGGGGGTGGTCTGGCGATAGTCGCAGAACACCTGCATGCCCGTGAGGCTGTGGGGCGGCACCTCATGGGCGCGCGGGGCATTGGTGCTGATGGAGGTGATCAGCGCCGGTTTGGTCAGGCGTGTCGGGTCGAGCACGGGGCCTGCCGAGGAGGTACACAGCAGGATCACATCGGCGTCGTCCACGGCGGCCTCGCAGCTGGCGGCGATGCTCAGGCGCGGGTCCAGGCAGTGGAGGGCGTCGTGATTGGCCGTGACCGCGCTGGGCGAAAACAGACGGATGTTCTGCCAGTCCCGCAGGTTCTTCACATACTGCACGTGGGCCTGGGCGACTTTGCCGCTGCCGATAACCGCCAGGCGTTGGGCGTGCGGTGCGGCCAGTGCGTCCACCGCCAACGCCGTAGTGGCGGCGGTGCGCGCGGTGGTCAGTTCGGCGGCGTCGCACAACAACAACGGCTGGCCGGTGTGCATCGACATCAGCAGCGTCCACGCCGTTACCAGTGGCCCTTGTTCGCGCACGATGTAGGGCGAAGTCTTGACCCCATACACACCCTCATTGGCCAACACACCGAGGTAGTTGATGAAGTCACCGGCGCCGTGGGGGAATTGCACAAGCTGCTGCGCTGGCTGCACCGCGTGCCCGGCAGCCAGATCGCGGAACAGCGCGCGCAGGATTTGCGGTATGTCGAGGCGGTCCAGGTGTTCGCGGGCCTGAGTCTGGTCGATCACAAAAGGAGGAGTGAGCATGGGGGTCTCCGACGTAAACTAATTTGTCCATTATGGACTTTTAGTTCTTTCTGGCAACGGATAAGTTTTACCCTTTGAATGCAAACCCACCGGATAGCCTGTCTTTCAGATACCCCACCAACGCACTTACCGACTTGGGCACATGGGGTGAGTACGGGCGGATCAAATAGATTTCATCGGCAAACGCGCCCTTGAGCGTCCAGCCCTTGAGCACCTGTACCAGTTTGCCGCTGGCCAGCGCGGCGTGGGCGCTGAAGTCCGGGAGCAGGGCGATGCCCAGGTGGTGCAGGGCCGCATCGCGCAAGGCTTCGCTGTTGTTGGTGGCGAAGCTGCCAGCGATGGGCACGGTGATGCGTTCGATGGTTTTGTGGTTGCGTTCGAAGGTCCAGGCCGGTTGGTCGGCACCGCGCGGGTAGAACAGGCAGTTGTGCGCCGACAGCTCGCCGGGCTCGCGCGGTTCGCCGTGGTGTTGCAGGTAATCCCGGGTGGCCACCAGCACCGAGCCGGTGTCGCACAGCTTCCAGGCCACATGGGTTTCCGGCACCTGAAAACCATGACGTACCGCCAGGTCATAGCCTTCGGCGGCGAGTGAACTGAGGGCATCGGACACGTCCAGTTGGATACGCACCTGTGGGTATTGCTGCAGGAACCCCGACAGGTGCGGCACCAATTGCTGGCGAGCAAATGCCACTGGCGCGGTGAGGCGCACCAGGCCGCGGATCTCTCCTGCGGCGTCGCGCACCGACGAAAAGCTGCGAGCAATCTGTTCGTAGGCACTGCGCACGTCACGGGTCAATGAACGCCCTGCATCGGTCAGCCGCACACTGCGGGTGGTGCGCGTCACCAGGCGGGTGCCGGTGGCTTTTTCCAGGTCGGAAATACGTTGGCTTACGGCCGACTTACTCACCCCCAGACGCGCGGCGGCGGCGGTGTAGGTGCCGTGTTCTTCCAGCACGGAAAGCCAGTGTATGTGGGTCCACAATCCTTCGATCTCGGATTTTTCCATGGCTGTATTGTTCGCCTATAAGGACAATAAGTTCTGGATTCTGCTCTGGTTGGGAACAAAGCGAAAGCCTAAGGTGTGTACCAACGCTAACCACCTGGATCGACTGCCATGACCCACACCATTGAGCACTACATCAACGACCAGCGCGTTTCCCGCGATGATCGCTACCAGGATGTCTACAACCCGGCCACCGGCGAGAAAACCGCCCGCGTTGCGCTGGCCAGCCACCAGACTGTGTCCGAAGCCGTCGCTGCCGCCCAGGCCGCTTTCGCCGGCTGGGCCGACACCCCGCCGATCCGCCGCGCCCGCGTACTGTTCCAGTACCTGCACCTGCTGCGTGAACGCAAAGACGACCTGGCGCGGATCATCGTCGCCGAACATGGCAAGGTGTTCACCGACGCCCAGGGCGAAGTCGACCGTGGCATCGATATCCTCGAATTCGCCTGCGGCATTCCCAACCTGCTCAAGGGCGAGCATTCCGACCAGGTTTCCCGGGGCATGGACAACTGGACTATGCGCCAACCCCTGGGCGTGGTGGCGGGCGTTACGCCGTTCAACTTCCCGGTGATGGTGCCTATGTGGATGTACCCCATCGCCATTGCAGCGGGTAACACCTTCATCCTCAAACCCAGCCCCACCGACCCGAGTGCGTCGTTGTTCATGGCCGAGCTTCTGCGTGAAGCCGGCCTGCCCAAGGGCGTGTTCAACGTGGTGCAAGGCGACAAGGAAGCGGTGGATGCACTGATCGAACACCCGGACGTCAAGGCCGTGAGCTTCGTCGGCTCTACACCGATTGCGCAGTACATCTACGAAACCGGCGCGCGGCACGGTAAGCGCGTGCAGGGCCTGGGCGGCGCGAAAAACCACATGGTGGTAATGCCCGACGCCGACATCGAAAAAACCGTCGACGCCTTGATGGGCGCCGCTTACGGCAGTGCCGGCGAACGCTGCATGGCGATTTCCGTGGCGGTGCTGGTGGGCGATGTGGGTGACAAAGTTATCGCCGCCCTGACCGAACGCGCCAAGCACCTGCGCATTACCGACGGCCGCGACCTTAAAGCCGAAATGGGCCCCATCGTCTCCCGCGCAGCCCTGGAACGCATCAGCGGCTACATCGAACAAGGCGTGCAAGCCGGCGCACAACTGCTGCTGGACGGCCGCGACTACGTGCCCAACGAACCGGGCCTGGAAAACGGCTTCTGGCTCGGCGCGACACTGTTCGACCACGTGACCAAAGAGATGAGCATCTACCGCGAAGAAATCTTCGGCCCGGTACTGGCCTGCGTGCGCGTGAATGACTTCGCCGAAGCGGTAAAACTGGTTAACGACCACGAGTTCGGCAACGGCGTCAGCTGCTTCACCCGCGACGGCCACATCGCCCGCGAATTTGCACGACGCATCGAAGTGGGCATGGTCGGCATCAACGTCCCGATCCCGGTGCCGATGGCCTGGCACGGCTTTGGTGGTTGGAAGAAAAGCCTGTTCGGCGACATGCATGCTTACGGCACTGAAGGCGTGCGCTTCTACACCAAGCAGAAGTCGATCATGCAGC
The DNA here is from genome assembly GCF_001029595.1 of Pseudomonas sp. ARP3. Taxonomy (NCBI): domain Bacteria; kingdom Pseudomonadati; phylum Pseudomonadota; class Gammaproteobacteria; order Pseudomonadales; family Pseudomonadaceae; genus Pseudomonas; species Pseudomonas sp. ARP3. Next base: position 32,383 of record NZ_LEKF01000019.1, on the reverse strand, counting down.
GCTGGTCGGAGAGCATCGAACAGGGTGCTGAGTTTGCGATGCCGGTTTCCAAATAAATCAAGGGTTCAGGAGGTGCTATGTGGGAGGGGGCTCCTCCCATATAGTCCATACGTTCATGTAAGTTGTATTTCTTATATTTCCAGTTCGCAATCCTCGACCATTTGCAGGCAGCCATTGTAAATTTCCTTGCCGTAAACGGTTAATTTGGCATTTTTCGAGATGACCCTGGCCGTTTGTGAGAATTTTGTCTTGAATGACGCGGAATTTCCACGTTCATTATAGTTGGTCTTGATATTTTCGAAGTTTAGGCTGTGCGGCGAGTGGCGATGAACTTGGTCAAAAACGTATATTGTTCGTGCAAGCACAAACATAGCATGAAATATTGCGCTTAATGGGCGCCTGTCATTTCTAAAAGGTGTGTAATAAAGCTGATCAGAATGATTGTTGAAAAGAGGGTCGGTGGTCCAGTGTGCGTATAATAAATTGTGAGCGGCTTCATGAGTGATATGTTCAACATATCTCGAAACATCATCTTTTTCTATTTGCTGACTGATATAGATGAGCCCCAGCGTATTGAAATTTGATCCCGCTCTGATGTTTCCAGAACTAAATATCCTTATTTCATTAATGATGAATTCAATTTCGGTATAGAGTGACGGGGCAGAGATTTTAATGATATCAAGTGCTGATTCGATCATGAGTTTTGTGGGGGCGCACTGTTCGGGTTGGTTAAATGCAATAGGCAAGAAGTCATCATTATCATAAGTTTGCCTTATGTCGGAAAGAATAGCGTTCAGGCAAATAGAATCCTGAAGGTTAGGTGATTTCAAAAAGGGATGTATAGAAAGTTTTGCATAGGTAGTGTGCTCGTTCATTTCAAGTATGTTGCGTGCAATAGTTTTGTAGTGGCTGTGTTGATTTGTAAAGTAATTTACAATTGCATGGTGAGCTGCAAAGAAAAACGGAGGTGCTTTTGTGATGTTTCGAGATTCATGTATTAAAGAGGCAAAAGGGCTTTTGTTAAGATCGTTTTTCTGTAGTAAGTAGTCAAAGCTTTCCCATAGACGTTCTGAAATATTAAAAAATAAATCCTTAGCTATGTCTACATCTGGGCTTGTGATGGTTTTCATAGAGCGCTCCCAGTTATTTTTTTGAGAAATATTTTGCCTCTATACCGATCGATACAATATTTGGTTGTCCAAGTTTTATGATTTTTAATGTGCTTCCATGAGCTAATAACAGCCTGCTCATATCGTCACTGATACCCGTAAGAGTTAGGGCTTCATAGCCTTGTGAAAAAGCTTTGATTATCCCGTCTTCTATGGTTGGTCCGATGCCGAAAAAATAAACGAAATCGTCTGCAATGACGTGTAGATCTTTGTGTATTGGTGTGAGGCAAAGGTGGGCTGAAAATTTTATCTCGGCTGTGATCTCTATGCCTGTTCCACCAATTTCGCCATCGGATTGGCAATAGTGAACGTCTCCTATATAAAATTCAGCATTGTCATTTCTTATGGGGAGAAAAATTATTGCTCCCTGTTTGAAAAGGTTACAATCGAAATTGCCGCCATATTGGTCAGCATCCAACGAACTAATGGTAGCTTTACCAAGATCGTCAGCACTTCTTAAACAACCGATCATCAAAGCCTTTTTCAACGCAATTGAGCGAGCAATCTGATTGTCTACAATGGGATAGCAAAAATCGTCTTCGATTTTCCAGAAAATGACGGGTTCGCCAACAACATTTTTCTTCAATGTTCCAAGCAAATAGCTGGGGAGGGGGCCGCAAGATGAAAGGCCAATGTCACGGGTGTGCGTAATTTCTTCGATATTTAATGTGATGACATCGCCATGTTTTGCCCCTTTCAAGCTGAACGGACCAGAAAGTGGATTCAGAAAGTTAGTGCATTTATCTAGTTTGTCATCATAGCCTAAATTGTCGACAGTCTTTATAGAGTAGGATTTTTTCTGTTCTAAGATTATTGCGCTTTTCGAATTCTGGCCGAAAGATGAAAAGTATAGCTCTTGGTGAAGTCGAAAAGTTTTAAAGGATTTCATGTTCGGAGATCACTACTTTGTGGACCAGTCCATACTCCACTGACTCTTCAGCACTTAACCAAAAATCGCGCTCTGTGTTTTCTTTGATTTTTTCTATCGTTTGACCAGTGGCTTTTGAGAATATTTTGTTAAGTCGCTCCTTCATGAAACTAATTTCTTTTGAGTAGGCGCTGAAGTCTTCCGCCCTGCCGTGAAAGCCACCCGACGGTTGATGGAGAAGAAAACGTGTATTGGGTAAAGAATATCTATTTACCTTGTCGGCGGCTACATAGATCAGCGCCCCGGCGCTAGCAACCCAGCCGGTGCCTATTGTGAAAACTTTTGGCTTGATAAATTTTATAGCGTCATAAATCATATCCCCTGACTCAACATGTCCACCTGGGGAGCTTATAAAAACAAATATAGGGTCGTCGCTTATATAAGATAGCGCATGAAGTTGTCTGACCGTGTTGTAGGCTAGGGTGTGATTGATTTCTCCCGTTATAAATATTTTCCTTGAGGCCACTAAGCTGTCTGTGATCTTGGCCGGTTCACTTGTTTTAAAGAGCTGGTCTTTTTCAGGGTTTTCTGGTTCGGAGTTGAATAAGTCTGTCATTCTTATATATCCCCATGAGAATTCAGTTGTAGTTGATTTGTTGCGCTAGTTTGGCTAGATACGTGTTTTCCTCAGTGCTTGCCTTAATAGTCGTGTTTGTGGAGTTAGATATGAGTAACGAGTACTCTGGAAAATGAGTTGAACCAAATAGTTGGTCATGAATTTTTAAGCAGTGAGCTGAGAAATCATAAGATTTATATAGGTCGTGAAATATACAAGCGAGTTTTATCAGTTTTCCCGGTTCTCTCCAAAAAGTTGTGTCAGTTAAGTCGTGGAAATAGAAAGCGTCTGCCCAAAGCCACTGGTTTATCCCATTTATTGGAGAGTTATTTATTTCAATTCCCCTTGGTGAGCGCGTCCCGTATCCTGTAAAACAGTGAAAAGCAAATTTATTGTTGGATAAAAAAGCATCGACGTCACGAAACAAAGGCTGTCCTTTGTATTTCTCTATAAATGAAACCTCGATGTGAACTCCCAAGAGGTTGGATAAGTTTCGCTTTCCATGTTGTAAAACATCCAATTCCGCTCCTTGGACGTCTATGCTGAGGAAATCAAAGTGATCATCTTGAAAGATATCGTCCATTTCATCGACATGTACGCTGATACGGTCTTTTGTTTTGTAAAAATATTCCATTCCGGAGTATCTTGAAACAATCTCTATATTTGGAATTAGTAGTGATGAGCATGAGGGCAATTTGCAGATATTTAAATAAGAATATCCTTTAGTGCCCAGTGTTAAATTATAGATCCTTGCATTTGGTAATTTTTTTAGTAGGTGATTTGTGCTGCTGTCGGGCTCTACAGCAGTAACGTTGCATATATCATGTTTGATCAAGTTTTCATATATAGGAGCTTCTCCTGGCGTTAGCCGGGCACCAATATCAATGACGCTTATTTTTTCTCCGGATAACCAATTTGAAAAATCTAGCATGTCGCACTCCTGGCAAGCGAGGGCGGCACCTCGTATAAGCATGCCGCTCTTGATTAAGGCGGTGCAGGCTAGTTGACCACCGCCAATACTACTTTTCCATTTGCGCCGTTGAGGCTAAATACCTTAGCCAGATCGACTTCGTTAACAGTTTTTTCATTACTCATAACGTATCTCCTTTGCTTCAGTATAGTGAGTGCGCTGCGCCATTAATCTATAAGCCCAAAATACACATCGGTCAAAGTTTTTCAAAAAAATCTGAAATTTCCTAGGATTGAATTTGTTATTGAAGGAAGCTTCCTACTTTCAGAGAATTTTCCTACGAATTCATTGGTCCGGGAGTTCAGACTTTTCGCTGTTTAGTCTGGTGTTTTAATGTCGGTCATCGAGTAAATATATTTTTGTATTAAAGGGGGGCGTGGAATGCCGGTAGTGTTAACTGGTTTTAGCGAGAACGAAGCGATGACGCTGAGTAGGCACGAGTTTACTCGCGCTTACTCAGTGCCTAGTTATTTAAGCTTTTGGCTTAACTGCACCTAAACATTCGATTGATCGATCCACTGTGGCCTTGGCGAATTCCAGCAAATGCCACACGGCGAAAACCTTCGCCCGTTCCGGGCTCTGCAATTGCTCACCGCAATCCAATGCAGTGGCAGAAGCGCTATCGAGCAAGCTGGCGGTGTAGAGCAGGGCGTCTTCGAAGCTCAGGTCTTCGTTGATGGAGTGAAAGCCTTGGGTCGGGAGGTAATGGTCGATGGCGCGGTTGAAGGCGGCGCGGTCTTTGGCGGGATCGAAGGGTGGATCGGGGACGACTTTGTTCATAGTGAAGCTCCTTGTGTAAATAGGAGCCAGCACCTGTCGCGACTAAACGAAAGGTGGCGGCTGTACGCAGGTTAGTCGACCGGCCACAAGGAATCCGGCGCACCCGAAGGTGCCCTGCGCACAGCCACCATAAAACTTCATGTGACCATGCGCCTTGTGCATTCCGGGCGACTAAACCCGATCACTGGTGAGCAGTGACGGACCGCAGACTAGCCATCGATTCCAACACGCACAAGGCGGCGAGGATTGTCTAGGAAACGTCCTGCAATTAAAAGGGACGCGGCTTGCTGGCCCTTTACAAACCATGACTCGATGTCATCGAAGAGCGTGTGATGGTTTATATCTGTAGGAAAAGTCTTCGATGATGGAATTTGATGGCAGTGCTGATGACGTTTCGCTTTTGCAGGTGCGGTGGGCTTAGTTAAATATCAGCGTGACGCAAGCGCGGTATATGCAGAACTGATGGAATTTGCGGATGTTCTCGATGAACTAAAACGCGATTTCTATTTTGAAAATAGGGGCATGTCAGAAGAAGAGCCTTTATTTAAAGCGCCCATCTTGAGCTTTTCCCATGAAGGTATTCCTTCTCCCTCGATACCACCCAAAAGCCGAGCCCCATGGACAACGCCAGCATTGCCATCACCCTGGTCTTAATCTCCGCCTTCATGCACGCCACCTGGAACGCCGTTGTCCGTGCCGGCAGCAGCCGTTTCATGACCTTGGCCATGGTCGATGGCACGGCATTGCTGATTTGCCTGGCGGCGCTGCCGTTGGTCAACGTGCCCAACCTGGAGGTGTGGGTGTATGTGCTGATTTCGGTGATGCTCAATACGGTGTATCGATTATTTTTGATCAAGGCGTAGGAAACCGGCGACTTCGGTTAGGTGTACCCGGTGATGCGTGGCGTGCCGCCAGTGCTGGTCGCGCTGTTTTCCTACGTCCTTTTGCATGAACAGTTGTCGTTCCCGTCGATGACGGGTGTGCTGCTGATTTGTGCAGGGATCATCAGCCTGGCGTTTGTACGCGGGATGACTGCGCAGATGTTCAAGCCGATACTGATGGCCGTGTGTGCGGGGGTGTTCATCGCGTCCTACACGGTGGTGGATGCCAAAGGTGTAAGAGCCAGTGAGACGGTGCTGCAGTACATCATCTATCTCACGGTATTCCAGAGCATTCCGATCCCGCTGCTGGCGTTTTTCAAGGCGCGATCGGCGCTCATCCAGGCAGTGCGCGGCCACTGGCGAGTGGGTGCGATGGGCGGGGTTTTCTACGTGTCGTCTTACGGTTTGGTCCTGTTTGCACTGTCGCTGGATGCGGTGGCCAGGGTCTCAGCGCTGCGGGAGACGAGTGTTATCATCGGCGCCATCATTGCCGCGCTGTTCTTCCGAGAGCGGTTCGGCTGGCGACGGATGCTGTCGGCGTTCGTCATTGTTTGCGGGATCGTCCTGATCAAAGTGAGCACCTGATGGCCCAGCGTCCGCCACCCACTCCTATGCTTCAAGCCTTTGTCAGCGCGGCGCAAACCGGCAGTTTCGCGCGTGCTGCGTCTGAGTTGAATCTCACAGCCAGCGCCATCAGCCATCAAATCGCAGGTCTGGAAGAATGGTGGGGAGTGCAGTTGTTCGAGCGGCATTCGCGGGGAGTCAAGCTCACGCCTGCGGGAGAGACCTTACTGCCGGTGGCGGATAGCTTTTTCAAAGCGCTGGATGCGGTGCTGCAGTCGCTTAGTCCGAGTAAATCACAGCCGCTTCACCTCTCGTGTACCTCCTCCCTGTGTGCAACCTGGCTGATTCCACGAATGCATGGTGCTCACGCCGAAGCTGCATTGAATCTTGATCTGGTCTTGACCAGCGTGGACATCAGTCGCGCTACCTTAAGCGTTCATCCGTTCGATGTCGCTGTGGTGATGGGTGATGGTGACTACCCGGATCATCATGTCGAACTGCTGATGCGCGATGCGGTGTTCCCGGTATGTTCGCCGCAATTCAAACGCGTGAATGGTGAGATTGCGCTGGAGGACATCGCGCGGTACCCGCTGATTCACCGAGTCGACGATCAGGTATGCCCAGGATGGGAGAGCTGGTTCGCCTTTCACGGGCTGGAGGCACCGCCGTATCACCACGGGCCGCGTTTTCCAGATTCCAGCCTGGCCATCAGTCTGGCAGTGAAAGGCGGCGGGATTGCGCTGGGCAGGACGGCGCTGGTGCATGACCAATTGAAAGACGGTGAACTGGTTGCGTTGAATGCCCCCACCATGATGTCCCCTGCGGCGTACTACATCATTTGTCGAAATGGACGACAATCAGAGCGCGATATCGCCCGCTTGTTTGATTGGCTCAAGGCCCAGGCACATCAGTTCATTGACCAAGTGCGGGGCTCTGGCGCTTGATTCAGCGCCGACCCGCCCGCGTACTCACATCCACCCACACCGCCAACACCAAAATGCTGCCTTTCACAATCATCTGCCAGTAACTGTCCACGTCCAGCATCGACATGCCGTTGTCCAGGCTGGTAATCACCAGCGCCCCCAGCAATGCGCCATATACCGTGCCGGAGCCGCCGCGCATTGATGTGCCGCCGATAAAGCAGGCAGCGATGGCGTCCAGTTCGCCCATGTTGCCCGCCGACGGTGAGCCCGCCGCCAAACGTGCGGTGTTGACCAGGCCGGCGAGGGCGCACATGACGCCCATGATGCCGAAGATCCACAATTTGACCGCCTGCACGTTGATGCCCGACAGCCGCGTGGCTTCCATGTTGCTGCCCACCGCATACACGCGGCGGCCGAATACGGTCTGGCTGGTGACGTAGCTGAACACGCCGAGCAGCACTAGTAACAGCAACACCGGCACGGGAATGCCGTCGTAGCTGTTGAGGGTGGTAACGAACCCGGCCAGCACTGCGCCGATCACCACCACCCGCAGCACGTCGCGCATCAATGAGTGCGCGGCCAGCCCATGCAGTGCGCGGTTGCGTCGTTGTTTCCAGGTCAAGAAGAGTGTGAGGGCAAACAGCAAAAGCCCCAGCCCAACCCCCACGGTATGCGGCAGATAGCCCTGGCCCACATACACCAGCGATGGCGACACTGGCGCGATTGTGGTGCCGCCGGTGATCCCCAGCAGAACCCCGCGAAACGCCAGCATGCCGCCTAAGCCGACGATAAACGACGGGATGCGCAGGTAGGCCGTCATATAGCCGTTGGCCAGGCCGATCATCAGGCCGCACAGCGCCACCAGGCTCACATTGGCCAGCAGCGGAATGTGGTAGACCACGTCCAGGATCGCCGCCAGCCCACCCAGCAAGCCCAACAATGAACCCACCGACAAGTCGATCTCGCCGCTGATAATCACCAGCACCATGCCGCAGGCCAGGATGCCGGTGATGGACATCTGCCGCAGCAGGTTGGACAGGTTACGCGGCGTGAGGAAGCCGCCCTCGGTCTGCCAGCTGAAAAACAGCCAGATCACCGCCACGGCAATCACCAGGGCGAGCATTTTGTAGCGGGTGAACAGCTGTTTGACCTGATTCATCTACGCGGTTTTCCGATTGTTATTGTTTTGGCTGAGCGCGGCGGCGAGGACCTGTTCCTGGGTGAGCCCCTGGTTGATGAAGTCGCCGCGCAACTGACCGTCGCCGATTACCAGCACGCGGTCGGACACCCCCAGCACTTCGGCCAGTTCCGAGGACACCATGATGATCGCCACGCCTTCGGCGGCCAGCGCCCCCATCAGCTTGTAGATTTCATACTTGGCGCCCACGTCAACCCCGCGCGTGGGCTCGTCGAGGATCAGCACTTTGGGCTGGGTCATCAGCATTTTCGCCAGCACGGCTTTTTGCTGATTGCCGCCGGACAGGCTGGTGATCGGCAAAAACGGGCTGGCGGTCTTGAGATGCATGCGCGTGATCTGCCGGTCGATACTGCCCAGCTCGGCCTCGGCGTCGATGCGGGTCAGGTGCGCGTAGGTGTCGAGCACCGCCAAGGTGATGTTCTGGCCCACGCCGAGATCGGGGATGATGCCTTGGCGCTTGCGATCTTCGGGCACCATGCACAACCCGGCGCGGATCGATTTGAGCGGCGTGCGCGTATCGATCAGCTCGCCGTCCAGCCACACTTCGGCGCTGTAGCGGCCGGGGTAGGCACCGAACAGGGCTGATACCAGTTCGGTACGCCCGGCGCCCACCAGCCCGGCAATACCGAGGATTTCCCCGCGCTTGAGCGCAAAGGAAATATCGTCGACGCGTTTGCGCTTGGGGTTGTCCAGGTCGTAGCAGGTCACGTGGCGCGCCTCGAACATCACCTCGCCGACGTCATGGGGCTCGGTGGGGTAGAGGTTGCTCATCTCGCGGCCGACCATCTGGGTGATGATGCGCGGGATGTCCATATCGGCCATGGCCGTGGTTGCGATGTGCTTGCCGTCGCGGATCACCGTGATGGTGTCGCACACCGCCGCCACTTCATCGAGTTTGTGGGAGATATAGACGCAGGCCACCCCCTTGGCCTTGAGGTCGCGGATGATGTCCAGTAGCACCTCGATTTCCGAGCGGGTCAGGGCCGAGGAGGGCTCGTCGAGAATCAACAGGCGCGCCTGTTTGTTCAGGGCCTTGGCGATTTCCACCAGTTGCTGGTAACCGCCGCCGTACTGCGACACCGGTAGCGCCACGTTGATGTCCGGCACTTTGAGTTCACGCATCAAGGCTTCGGCGCGGTGCAGCATCGCCGGGTAGTTCATGCGTCCACCCGGCAAGGTCAGCTCGTGCCCCATAAAGATGTTTTCGGCCACTGACAGATCGGGCACCAGGGTCAACTCCTGGTGGATGATCACAATGCCGGCGGCCTCGGTTTCGCTGATGGACTGCGCCTTGAGCGGCTGCCCATCCCAGAGGATTTCCCCCTCCCAGGTGCCGTGGGGATAGACCGCCGACAGCACCTTCATCAAGGTAGATTTACCGGCACCGTTCTCGCCGCACAGGCCGACACATTCCCCCGGCCGCACCTTGATGTCGATACCGTTCAGCGCGTGGACACCGCCAAAGGTTTTGACGATGCCGTTCATTTGCAGCAGGTAGTCGGCAGCCATGACGGTCATTGCCCGCCGATCTGCTCTTTGGTGTAGAAACCGTCCTTCTCCAGCAGGTCGATATTGGCCTTGGTCAGTGGAGTGGGCGTGAGCAGGATGGTGTCGACCTTCTTGCTGCCGTTGTCGTATTGCGAGCTGTAGGTGGGCTTCTCGTTACGCGCCAGTTGCACCGAGAGCTTGGCCGCTTCGGTGGCGATCAGCTTGAGGGGCTTGTACACGGTCATGGTCTGGGTGCCGTCGATCACGCGTTTAACGGCGGCGAGGTCGGCGTCCTGGCCGGAGATCGGCACCTTGCCCGCCAGTTTCTGCGCGGCCAGGGCCTGGATCGCACCGCCGGCGGTAGCGTCGTTGGAGGCGACAATCGCGTCGATTTTGTTGTTGTTCCGGGTCAGGGCGTTTTCGACGATGCTCAGGGCTTCGGTGGGGTTCCATTCCTTGACCCACTGCTGGCCGACTACCTTGATATCGCCCTTGTCGATGGCCGGTTGCAACACCTTCATCTGGCCTTCGCGCAGCACCTTGGCGTTGTTATCGGTAGGCGCGCCGCCGAGCAGGAAGTAATTACCCTTGGGCGCCGCCTGCAGCACGCCGCTGGCCTGCATCTCGCCGACTTTTTCGTTATCGAAGGAAATGTAGGCGTCGATGTCGGCGTTGAGGATCAGGCGGTCATAGGACACCACCTTGATCCCGGCCTTCTTGGCTTCGGCGACCGCGTTGGTCAGAACCGTGGCGTTGAACGGCACGATCACGATCACATCGACGCCACGGGAAATCAGGTTCTCGATCTGGGAAATCTGCTTTTGCTCGTTGGCATCGGCGGACTGCACAAAGACTTTGGCATCGAGTTTTTCCGCTGCTGCCACGAAATAATCGCGGTCGCGGGACCAGCGCTCCAGGCGCAGGTCGTCGATGGAAAAGCCGATTTTCGGATGGGCCGGGTCGGCCATCACCGGCAGGGCGAGCAGGGCCAGGGCGGTGGCGAGCAGGGTACGTTTGAATGACTTCATGGTGGTGCGTCCTTTTATTGTTGTTGGAAAGACACTGGGTGAAGACTTTAGGCGAACACTATAGGTGTGGCTAACCGGCGTGTCGTGGTAAGCCGGGATTCTGTGGTGAACAGGACTTTTGTGGTGAATGCGCTTGTGAGGGGCTCACCACAATAAGCCCGCTCACCACTCTGTCACCGATAAATAAACCGGTTGACCACCCCCTCCAGCATCTCTTGCCGACCACTCACGGCCTGCGGGTTCAGCCCGTGGGCAAACGCATGTTCGGCCAGGGATTCCAGGCTGAACTCACCGGCCAGCACGGCTTGGCCCAACGGCTGTTGCCAGCCTGCGTAGCGTTGGTCCTTGAACTGCTGCAACCGATCGTTCTGCACCATGGCCGCCGCGCGTTCCAGCGCCAGGGCCAGTACATCCATGGCGCCGACATGGCCGTGGAACAGGTCGATTTCGTCGAGGCTTTGGCGGCGTACCTTGGAGTCAAAGTTATAACCGCCGTTCTTGAAGCCGCCAGCCTTGAGGATTTCATAGGTGGCCAGGGTCATTTCCTCGACGCTGTTGGGGAACTGGTCGGTGTCCCAGCCGTTCTGCGGGTCGCCACGGTTGGCGTCGATGCTGCCGAAGATGCCGAGGGACACGGCGGTGGCGATTTCATGGTGGAAACTGTGCCCGGCCAGGGTCGCGTGGTTGGCTTCGATATTGACCTTGATCTCATGCTCCAGGCCGTATTCGTGCAGGAAGCCGAACACCGTGGCGCTGTCGTAATCGTATTGATGCTTAGTCGGCTCCTGGGGCTTGGGCTCGATCAGCAGGTCGCCCTTGAAGCCGATCTTGTGCTTGTGCTCCACCACCATGCGCATAAAGCGCCCGAGTTGTTCGCGCTCGCGCTTGAGGTCGGTGTTGAGCAAGCTTTCATAGCCTTCGCGACCGCCCCACAGCACATAGTTGGCGCCCTTGAGCCGCAGGGTGGCGTTCATCGCGCTGAATACCTGGGCGGCGGCGCAGGCGAATACTTCCGGGTCAGGGTTGGTGGCCGCGCCGGCCGCGAAGCGCGGGTGGCTGAAGCAATTGGCGGTGCCCCACAGCAGCTTGATGCCGGACTGTTCCTGATGGCGCTCCAACTGATCGACCATCTGCGCAAAGTGTTCGCGGTACTCCTTGAGCGAACTGCCCTCGGGGGCTACGTCGGTGTCGTGGAAACTGTAGTAATCGATGCCCAGCTTGGAGAAGAACTCAAACGCAGCCTCGGCCTTGCCCATGGCCACTTCCATCGGGTCGCCGTTGCGCTGCCACGGGCGCTTGAAGGTGCCGACGCCGAACATGTCCGCACCGGGCCAGACAAACGTATGCCAATAACAAGCCGCCATGCGCAGGTGCTCGCGCATCGGTTTGCCGAGGATCAGTTTGTTGGCGTCGTAGTGGCGAAAGGCGAGGGGGGTATCGCTGTCGGGACCTTCGAAGCGAACCTTCTCGACACCGGGGAAGTACGTCATGGCGTGTTCCTTATTGTTCTGGGCGGTGTCTGGATACTAGCAACGGCACCTGGCTCGCTAATTATGAAAATCACCAAGCGATGGTGCGATTTTGAGTGGCGGGGGCTACCCTGTGGCGACTGGCCTGAGGACAACAACAATGAAAACCCTACCGCCCGTGCACCGCATTGCCTTGCTATTCAACGGCAGCAAAATCTACGACCGTGGCATCATCGCCGGCATCGGTAATTACCTGAGCAGCACCCGCGCATCCTGGGATTTGTTCCTGGAAGAAGACTTTCTGTGCCGGCTCAAAGGCATCGAGCGCTGGCAAGGCGACGGCATCATCGCTGACTTCGATGACCCGCTGATCGGCGAGGCCCTGGCCCACAGCAAGTTGCCGTTGGTGGCGGTGGGCGGTTCTTATGAGGATGCAAGCGCCTATCCCAAGGGTATTCCCTACGTGGCCACCGACAACCATGGGTTGATGAAGCTGGCCTACGAGCACCTGATCGAGGCCGGCTTGACCCGCTTTGCCTGTTTCAGCCTGCCACCGGCCCAGGCCAATCGCTGGGCCCAGGAGCGGGAAAAAGCCTTTCGCCGCTTGATGCAACGCGATGGCCTGAACGTCGAGGTGTATCGCGGCCTGGGCACCAGCGCGCCATTGTGGGACAGCGCGGTGGAACAGCAGATTGCTTGGTTACAGAGCCTGCCCAAGCCCATCGGCATCATCGCCGTCACCGACGCCCGCGCTCGGCAACTGCTGCAAGCTTGCCTCACCGCCGGTATTGCGGTGCCGGAAGAAGTGGCGCTGATCGGCATCGACAACGACCCGCTGACCCGCACCCTCACGCGGGTGCCGCTGAGTTCGGTAATCCAGGGCACGGAAACCATGGGCCGCACTGCCGCCGCGCTTCTTCATCAGATGCTGCACGGCAAACCTTGCGCCGGTACGCAGATTCTGGTGCCTCCGGAGGCAATCAACGTGCAGGCCTCCAGCTTGCATCAGCCTTTGGGCAATCCGTACGTGATGCAGGCGCTGCTGTTTATCCGCCAATACGCCTGCCAGGGCATCAAGACCGCACAAGTGGCGGCCTATGTCGGCGTGTCGCGTTCATCCCTGGAGTCTCACTTTCGCAAGGAGCGCGGGTGCAGCGTGCATGATGAGATCTTGCGCTTCAAACTCGCCGCCGCCGCCAAAGGCCTGGCAAGCCACGAACGGGCGATTGCCGACGTGGCGGCGCAATGCGGCTTCACATCGGCGCAGTACCTGCACACCGTGTTTCGCCGTGAATTTGGTTGTACGCCGCGGGAGTACCAGCGAGGCGAGGAGTGTGCGTTGCCCGTGCCTGATTAGGGCCTGACATACGCTGCTGAACCTGTGTGGCAGGTGGGCTTGCCCTAATGCCAGTCGCCCTACTCAGTATTAACTGAAAAAACCGGCTCAAAATGTGGGAGGGGGCAAGCCCCCTCCCACATGTTCAAGCAGTGCCGGAGCGCACGCAGGCGTTATGGCAAGGCGTAGGCGATCACATAGTCGCCCCGGTCGGTGGACTGGCGCGCGCCGCCGGCAGTCACCACGACGTATTGCTTGCCGGTTTTCGGCGACACGTAGGTCATCGGGCCGCCCTGGCTGCCGACGGGCAGGCGGGCTTTCCAGATTTCTTCGCCGTTGCCGCTGTTGAAGGCGCGCAGGTAGAAGTCCTGGGTACCGGCGATAAAGATCAGGCCGCCCTGGGTCGACAGCGTGCCGCCGAGCGTCGGCAGGCCGATCTTGATCGGCAGGTGCATACGGATGCCCAGCGGACCGGTGTCTTCCACGGTGCCCACCGGCACTTGCCAGGCGATTTTCTGCGTTTTCATATCAATGGCGGTCAGGGTGCCGAACGGCGGCGCCTGGCAGGGGATACCGGCCACCGACAGGAAGCGGTTTTTGTTCACCGCATACGGCGTGCCCTTGAGCGGTACTGCGCCCATGCCGGTGTTCAGCGCTTCGCCACCGGACGCGGCCTGGGCCTTGTTCTGCGACGGGATCATCTGGATCCACAGGCCCAGGCGCATGTCGTTGACGAAGATAAAACCATGCACCGGGTCGGTGGAAAGACTGCCCCAGTTCATGCCGCCCAGGGAACCGGGAAAGCTCAGGGATTTATCCGTGCCCGGCGCGGTGTACAGGCCGTCGTAGCGCATGCCCTTGAAGTCGATGCGGCACAGCAACTGGTCATACGGGGTGGCGCCCCACATGTCCGATTCCCTCAGGGTTTGCGCGCCGATCTGCGGCATGCCCACGGATTTGGGTTGGGTTGGCGAATAGGGTTCGTTGGGGATATTGGCGGCCTTGACTGGCACGTCCTTGACCTCGGTCAGCGGCTTACCGGTGGCGCGGTCGAGCACGTAGATTTGCCCGGCCTTGGTGCCGATGACCACGGCGGGTACGGCCTTGTCGCTGCCCGGCGGGGTGAAGTCGATCAGGCTCGGCTGCATCGGCAGGTCGAAGTCCCACAGGTCGTTGTGGACGGTTTGGTACACCCACTTTTCGGCCCCGGTGGAGGCGTCCAGCGCCAGGACGGACGCGCCGTATTTATGGTTGAGCGCGGTGCGCTCCACGCCATAGATGTCGGTGGACGAACTGCCCATCGGCAGGAAAACCGTGTTCATCTGCGGGTCGTAGGACATCGGCGCCCAACTGTTGGGCGTGCTGCGCACATAAGTGCTGCCAGCGGCCGGCGCTTGTTTGTCGTCGGGGTTGCCCGGGTCGAAGGCCCAGCGCATGTGCCCACTGATTACGTCGAAACCACGGATCACGCCGCCGGGCATATCGGTCTGCACGTTATCGGCGACGCGGCCACCGACCACTACGGTGGTCCCGGCGATCAGCGGGGCGGAGGACAGTTGGTAGTAACTGTCCGGCACATTGCCGAGGCCGGCTTTGAGGTCCACCTGGCCATGGGTGCCGAAGCCTTCGCAGAACTGGCCGGTGTCGGCATCCACGGCAATCAGGCGCGCATCGATGGTGTTGGTCAGCAAACGGCGCTGGCACTGCGCACCGGCTGGAACGCTGGCGGCGATGATCGGCGAGCTGTTGGGTTGGGTCGGCTGGGCGATGGGCGCGCTGGCGTCGAAATAAGCCAGGCCCCGGCATCGTTGCCAGACTGCCGACTGCGCGTTGATCTGGTTTTTCCACAGCTCTTTGCCGGTGTCGGCGTCCAGGGCGATCAGGTTGTTGTGGGGCGTGCAGATAAACACCTTGTTGCCGATCTGCAGGGGTGTCAGTTGGTCTTCGGCACCGTTGCCGTCGCTGATGGCCACATCGCCAGTGCGGTAGGTCCAGGCCACTTTGAGCTTGTCGATGTTGTCGCGGTTGATCTGATCCAGGGCGGCAAAGCGGCTGCCGCCCTCAGTGTTGCCGTAGTGCGCCCAGTCTTTCTGCGCCTCGGCCGGCACCACCGGCGTGACACCCGGGCCCGCACCCGTTGGCGCCACGCTCGGGTGCGCGACAAACATATTGCCCGCCGCCACCGCCACGCCCACCGCCAATACCGCCGCGACACCATACGCGCCGCGCGCCGGCTTGCTGGCCAGCAGCGGATACGCCAGCGCCACCACCAGGCCGATCACTGCGAACATGAACAATCGCGAAAACAGCGGCCAGAACACCAGCCCCACCTCTGCCACCGCCCACACGGCAGTGCCGATCAGAAACGCGGCGAACAGCCACGCGCCGGCCGGTTTGCGACGGGCAATCAACAGGCCGGCAACCGCCATGGCCACACCGCCCAGCAGGAAATACCAAGAGCCACCGAGGCTGACCAGTTTGGCGCCGCCGACGGCCAGCGCAAGGCCGAGCAGGGCGATGATCACGCCCAGGCCCAGCAGGAAGAATCTAGAGACGCCAGCGGCGCGCGATGCTCGTTTCATGTCGAAAGGACTCGAGTGAGAGAGGGCAGAGGCGCAATGTTAGCAAGACAAGTAACTAGTTAGTACATTTTTGCTTGGCAGTTGAATTTAATGGCCATTGCGAGGGCTCGGGCATGAAAAAGCCGCTTGTTCCGTCAGAAACAAGCGGCTTTATTGATCGCCTTCGGTGCTTTGGCTAGAACTTGAAGCGACCCACCAAGCCTTTGAGCTGAGCGGAAATATCGGTCAAACGGCCCGAGCCGGTCTGTGCCGAGTGTGCGAAGCCTTCGACCAGTTGCGCATCGGCATGGATCTGCGCGATGTGGCGGTTGATCTCTTCGGCGACTTGGTGCTGCTCTTCGGCGGCGGTGGCGATCTGGGTGTTCTGGTCGCGGATCGAGTCCACCGAGCCGCGGATCTTGTCGAAGCTGTCGCGGGCCTGCTGGATGCGTTCCACGCTGGTATGGGACACCAACAGGCTGCCTTGCATCTGCTGCGTGACTTCCTGGGTGCGGCGGGCGAGGTTGCCCAGCAGGCTGTCGATCTCGCCGGTGGAGTCGGCGGTGCGGCGGGCGAGGGCGCGGACTTCGTCGGCGACCACGGCAAAACCGCGGCCCTGATCGCCGGCCCGGGCGGCTTCGATGGCGGCGTTGAGCGCCAGCAGGTTGGTCTGTTCGGCAATCGAGCGGATGGTATCCAGGATGGTGTTGATGTTTTTACTGTCCTGCTCCAACTGCTGCATGGTCTGGGTCGACTTCTGCAAGTCTTCACTGAGCCGCAACACGCTGCCGGTGGCTTCGCCGATATGTTGCTGGCCGTCATGCACGTCGCGGTAGCCTTCGTCGGCGCTGGAAGCGGCGGCGCTGCAAGAGCGTGCGACTTCGTTGGCGGTGGCCACCATCTCGTTGAACGCGGTGCTCACCAGTTCCACTGCTTCGCGCTGGCGCCCGGCGGCCTGGTTCATATTGTTGGCCACTTCGCTGGTGTCGGCGGCGGCGCTCTGCAGATCGGAGGATGCGTTACCGATGCGCTGCACCAGTTGCGCGATCATGCCCAGGAACTGGTTGAACCAGCCGGCCAGGGTGGCAGTTTCGTCTTTGCCCTGCACCTTGAGTTGACGGGTAAGGTCGCCTTCACCTTCGGCGATTTCCTGCAGGCCGTCGGCCACGCCGCGAATCGGCCGCACGATGACGCTGGCAAAGCTGGCACCGACAATCGCGAACACCACCGCCAGGGCTGCGGCGATGGCGGCGATCAACCAGGTCAGGCTGGTGGCGCCGGCCATCACTTCGTCGCGCTTGATCAGGCCGATAAAGCGCCAGCCCAGGTCTTTGGAACTGACCACGTTGGCCATATAGGCCACGCCGTCGATGTCGATCTGGGTCACGCCGTCGCCGCGTTTGGCCAATTCGGCGTAGTTGGGGCCCAAGTCGGCCAGAGGCTTGAAGTTGTGCTTGGCATCGCTGGGGTCCACCAGCACGTTGCCGTTGCCTTCCACCAGCATCAGGTAACCGCTGTCACCGAGCTTGATGTTCTTGACCAGTTCGGTCAGTTGCTTGAGCGACACGTCCAGGCCCACCACGCCCAGCACATTGCCGCTGGTATCGGCCACGGTATGCACGGTGCCGATCAGCACCACGTCGTCCGGCGCCCAGTAGTACGCGCCAGTGCGCACCGTGGTGCCAGGCGCGGCAACCGCCGCCTTGTACCAGGGGCGTACGCGCGGGTCGTAGTTGGTCAGCTTGGCGTCGTCGGGCCAGCTGGCGTAGCCACCGTCGGCGAGGCCGAGGGACAGGTAGGCCGTGGTGGGATGGCTCTTGGCGAATTGATCGAAGATCGCCAGCAGCTCTTTATTGGTTGGGGTCAGCGGGATTTGCGCAGCGTCGGCACTGGCATAGCTCTTGAGATCTTTGGCCGCGACCACGCGCGGGTCCTTGGCCACGTACTCGACGTTCTGGCTGATGCCGTCGAAGAACTGCTTCATGCCATTGTCGATCTGGCGGATTTCCCGTCCGCTGCTGTCGAGGAAATTGGCCTGAGCCCCCTCGCGCAGATTCAACACTACCAGTACCGCTACCAGGATGACCGGCACGCACGCGATAGCCGCGAACGCCCAGGTCAGCTTCTGCTTGATATTCATGACTTTCACCCGCGGGTATTTATAGTTTTGGCAAGGCAAACAGTAGTGCTGAGCGTCGCAGGGGTTGTTATGAAGGGTGGGTCCTTGCGTACGTACCCTCTTTATCGACCGAGAGGGCACGCACTTTAGGGCGCGTAGGTGGGTTCAGCCGATCAAATTGTCGGCCAGGGTGTCGCGGCGCATCGATTGCAGGTTTTTCTCGATGGTTTCGCAGATGGCTTCCATCTGGATTTGGTGTTCGCTGGAGCGGAACGGGCTTTGCAGGTCGGTGCCGATGCGTTCGATAGCCAGCAGCATAAAGCCCACCACCGTGGAGGCCAGCGGGGTGAACCAGCCCAGGGATTCCACCAGACCCACCGGTACGATCAGGCAGAACAGGGTGATAAACAGACGCGGGAAATACACGTAGGGGTAGGGCAGCGGCGTGTTGGCGATACGCTCCATGCCGCCCTGGGCGTTGGACAGGTCCACCAGGGTCGATTCCAGCCGCGCCAGGCGAATGCTGTCCAGATGCCCGGCCTTGTATTCGCGGGCCAGTAACGCCGCCGAACCGGTAAGGATGTCATTGGCGAAATTATTGGTCGCACCGTTGCGCGCAAACTCATCGGCAGGGATGAACGCGCGCACTTCATCGGGGCACGGCTGGCCCCGCAGGTGCGCGGCCAGGCAGTTCACATAGGCCACATGCCGGCGCAACAGCGTGGATTTGATCGGGTTGACCTCACTGCCCGGGTCGTCCAGCAGGGTCAGCACCTGGCGCGCAAAGCTGCGCGAATTGTTGACCATCGCGCCCCACAACGTGCGGGCCTCCCACCAGCGGTTATAGGCGCTGCTGTTGCGAAAACTGATCAACACCACGAGTGCCGAGCCCAGCAGGGTCAGGGGCATCAGCGGCAGGTTGATCTTGGCTGTGAGAAACAGCATGAAGTCCACCGTCACGGCGACGTCCCACAGCAACAGCCAGAACAACGACCAGCCGACGTAGCCCATGGTCTTGATGACCAGGCGGTACTTTTTGATGATGGCGGCTTTCAAATGACAACCTCGCGGCGAACGGTAAGCAACAGTGCCTTAGCTCGGACGCCGACAAGCCCGTTAGGTTCGCCGCAACCTGAAACGTTTAAGCCGCCGGGCGCAACAATTTTGGTAGCGATGGCAGCAGGTTTGAGATCGCGGCCTGGCTGAATGTGTGGCACGCCTGCTCACTTGTCAGCCTCTAAGAGTTGTGTAGATACCTATGTATGCTGAGTCAAACCTTCGAGAGTGAGCCCCTATGAAGATCGGCGTAATTTCCGATACCCACGGCCTTCTTCGGCCCGAAGCTGTGGCGGCCCTGCAAGGTTGTGAGCAGATCGTCCATGCGGGCGACATTGGCAGTGCCGACATTATCGAGCAACTGGCCGGCATCGCGCCGCTGCATGTGGTGCGTGGCAACAATGATCAGGATGCGCCATGGGCATGCCAGGTGCCTGATCATCTGCACATTACGCTCAACGGCTGCCCAACTTTGCTGGTGCATGACGTCGCCGATGTCCCGGCATTGCTCACGCCTCACACGCGCCTGGTGATCACCGGGCATTCGCATAAACCGTTGATCCAGTGGCGCGGTGAAATCCTGTATGTAAACCCAGGCAGCGCGGGGCGCCGGCGTTTCAAGTTACCGGTGACGCTGGCGCTGCTTGAAATAGACGAGGGCACTATCGACGCTCGCTTGGTGTCACTGCTGGAGTGAAGCGGCTTATTGCTGGGCAAGAATGGACGCGAGCAAACCAGGAAAGCGGCTTTCAAGCTCATCCCTGCGTAACGAGTTCATATGGGTGGTGCCCACGCTGCGGGTATTCACCAGGCCGGCGTCGCGCAGCACGCGGAAGTGGTGGGACATGCTCGACTTGGGCCGCCCGCCATCCAGTTCGCCGCAGGTGGCTTCTGGCACGCCGGCCAGGCATCGGACGATCTCCAGGCGCACCGGATCACTCAGGGCGTAGAGCACGCGTTCGAGTGTGAGGTCTTGCAGGGGAGGGTGTTTGAAGGCTCGCATGAAACGAATCATAACAGGGGGGTATCGCTGAATACTATTGTTCGATTACCATCGAACTATCGAATCAGTCACCTGCTCTTGGAGTTTACGATGTCCGCTCTATTCGAACCCTTTACCCTTAAAGACGTCACCCTGCGCAATCGCATCGCTATTCCTCCAATGTGCCAATACATGGCCGAAGACGGCATCGTCAACGATTGGCACCATGTTCACCTGGCAGGCATGGCGCGCGGCGGTGCGGGACTTTTGGTAGTGGAAGCCACCGCAGTGGCCCCGGAAGGCCGTATCACCCCAGGCTGTGCCGGCATCTGGAGCGATGCCCACGCCGAAGCTTTTGTGCCCATGGTCAAAGCCATCAAGGCCGCAGGTTCGGTGCCAGGCATCCAGATCGCCCACGCCGGACGTAAGGCCAGCGCCAATCGCCCGTGGGAAGGCGATGACCATATCCCTGCTTCCGACGCCCGCAGTTGGGAAACCATCGCGCCGTCTGCGATTGCGTTCGGTGCCAACCTGCCCAACGTGCCGCGCGCCATGACCCTGGAGGACATTGCCCGGGTCAAACAGGACTTCGTCGATGCCGCGCGCCGTGCCCGCGACGCCGGTTTCGAGTGGATCGAACTGCACTTCGCCCACGGCTACCTGGGCCAGAGTTTCTTCTCGGAACATTCCAACCAGCGCACCGACGCCTACGGCGGCAGCTTCGACAATCGTAGCCGCTTCCTCCTGGAAACCCTGGCCGCTGTGCGTGAAGTCTGGCCGGAAAACCTGCCGCTGACCGCGCGTTTTGGCGTGATCGAGTACGACGGCCGTGACGAGCAGACCCTCACCGAATCCATCGAACTGGCGCGTCGTTTCAAGGCCGGCGGCCTGGACTTGCTGAGCGTCAGCGTCGGTTTCACCATTCCGGACGCCAACATTCCGTGGGGCCCGGCTTTCATGGGGCCGATTGCCGAACGTGTGCGGCGGGAAGCCGGCATACCGGTGACCTCCGCGTGGGGCTTCGGCACCCCGCAACTGGCTGAAGGCGCGTTGCAGGCCGGTCAGCTGGACCTGGTGTCGGTGGGGCGCGCGCACCTGGCCGACCCCCATTGGGCGTATTTCGCCGCCAAAGAATTAGGCGTGGAGAAATCCGCCTGGACCTTGCCGGCGCCTTATGCGCATTGGCTTGAGCGCTATCGCTAAGGTCCTGGCGAGGTAATGGAAGCCACTCAATCGAGTGGCTTTTTTACGTCCGGCCATTGAGCTGATACACAGCGGATACACGAAAAATAACGAATGAGAATAGATATCAAACACGAATGACTTGATATACCATTCGCGGCGAATTCTTGGCAGGTTTGCCGTCCCATCTGGCTCATTCACTAGGCTGAACACCCATGCGTCGTACGCTGATTTCCCTGTGTGTCCTTCAGGCGTTTTCCCCTTTTACCTGGGCGCAGGAGGTCACCACGCCATCCGCCAGCCTTGAGTTACAAGCGACCACGGTCACTGGCGAAGGGGATTACGAGACGGCGCAAGGTCCCGTCAAGGGCTACCACGCCACGCGTTCGGCCAGTGCGACGCGCACCGACACCGCCATCCACGAAACACCGCAGTCCATCAGCGTGGTGTCCAAGGACGTGGTCGAAGACCTCGGCGCAACGCGCCTGCAAGATGCTCTCGACTACGCCGGCGGCGTAGGCCGCGCCAACAACTTCGGCGGGCAGGGCCTCACCACGTTTACCGTGCGCGGCTTCACCACCGGCGAGTTCTACCGTAACGGCTTCCCGATCAACCGTGGCTACCCGAACATGCCGGACGCCAACACCATCGAGCGCCTGGAAGTGCTGCGCGGCCCGGCCACCATGCTGTACGGCCGTGGCGATCCGGGCGGCACCTTCAATGTCGTGTCCAAGCAACCGCTGGCCGAACGCACGGTGACCCTAGGCAGCCAGTTGAACGACCAGGGCATGCAGCGCGGCACGCTGGACGCCTCCGGCCCGCTGGACGAAGAAGGCCGCCTGGCCTATCGCCTGAACGTGGTGGGCGAGGGCGGCGACACCTTCCGTGATCATGTGTCGACCGAGCGCTACGGCGTCACCCCGGTCCTCACCTGGCAGGCCAACGATGACACCAAGGTGATCTTCGAAGGCGATTTCATGCGCAATAACCATCCGCTGGACCGTGGCCTGACGCGCTTCCCCAACCAGGCCGGCACGCCGTCCCGCGACACGTTCTGGGGTGACAAGGACGTGGGCAAGCTGCACAACGACAACAACATGGCCCAACTGCGTTTCGAGCATATGCTCAACGACAGCTGGACGTTGGGGGGTGGGTTTCAGTGGTTGGATGGGACGTTGCAGGGGAATGCCATCGAGGCTAACGGCCCCGGTAGCCTGAGCGCCGACGGCCGCACGCTGCAACGCAACTTCAACTACCGCAAGCTGGAATGGACCGACAAGGACTACCAACTCAATCTGACCGGGCACTTCTCCACCGGCGGCCTCGATCACACCTTGCTGACCGGCATCGAGTACGAGGACTACGATTACCAGTCGATCATCCAGCGCTCCAGCGCCGCCGCCGGCACCTACCCGATCGATATCTTCAATCCGGTCTACGGTCAGACACGCCCGCCGCTGACGCGCACGCCGACCCACGACAAAGAAAACCTCAAGACCTACGCGGCTTTCGTGCAGGACCAGGTGTCGCTGACCGAGCGCTTGAAAGTCCTGGCTGGTGCGCGTTTCGAGCGGTTCGAGCACGACTACGAAAGTTATGTGACGGGTGTCAAACCGTGGCAGGCCGCGGACAACGCCGTGACTCCACGGCTGGGTGTGATCTACGACCTGACCGACACCGTCGCCGTCTACGCCGACGCCGCACGCTCGTTCAAGCCCAACACCGGTGCCAGCCGTGAAGGCGGAGGTTTCGCGCCGGAGAAAGGCAAGTCCTACGAAATGGGCATCAAGTGGGAGGCCCTGGACCGTCAGTTGAGCGTTGACGCGGCGATCTACCAGATCGAGAAGAAGAACGTGCTCACCACCGATCCCGTGGATTCCACCTTCAGCGTCGCCGCTGGCCAGGTCCGCAGTCGCGGTTTCGACCTTAACGTTGCCGGCAATCTCACCCCCGAATGGCGCGTGATCGGCGGCTATGCCTATGTGGACGCCGAAGTCACCCGGGACAATACCTTGCGCAGTGGCACGCGCTTGCTGAATATCCCGCGTAACAGCTTCAGCCTGCTCAACGTCTACGAATTCCAAGACGGCGCACTAAAGGGCCTGGGCCTTGGCGCCGGCGGTAAATACGTCGATGAACGCGCGGGCCAGACCGCCAACAGCGCGTTTTCCATGGGCGCCTACACCGTCGTCGACCTGCTCAGCTACTACAAGGTCAACGACAAGATCCGTCTTAACCTGGACGTGAAGAACCTGTTCAACCGCGAGTACGAAGAGGGTGCGTTCGGCAATATCTACGCGTACCCCGGCGCGCCGCGTACGGTGCAGGTCGGCATTGCCTACACCTTGTAACGCCGTCTTGTCGGCTTGCAATGGCATATGGGCGTAACCAGATAGTTGGAGCTAAGTGTGGGAGCGGGCTTGCTGGGTTGAGGCTTGCTGTGGTGAGCGGGCTTGCCCCGCGCTGGGCCGCGAAGCGGCCCCATTCCAGGCGATGTGGTTTAGCTGACACACCGAGGTGCCTGGGTTTGGGGCCGCTTCGCAGCCCAGCGCGGGGCAAGCCCGCTCACCACAGATTTATTTCAGCCTTTGAAACGTGTGTAGATATCTATGGCTATCGGGGCCAAATGCACCGAGTTGCCGGGTGATGGCCCAGAGGAATTTAACTGTGGGAGGGGGCTTGCCCCCGATGGCGGCCTGACAGCCGACCAGGAAGTTGGGTCAAACCGAGTACATATCCGTTGCTGCGTTCACGGCGGCTAAGCCGGCATCCCTGCCGGCTTACCCCCCAAATCAATGCCGAATTCCGGCCAGCGTGGTTAACGGGGCGCCTGAGATCAAAAGCAAAGCAAGAGCAAGAGCAAGAGCAAGAGCAAGAGCGGCTCGCTTCGCATCGTGGTTAGGGTTGGCGGCTGCATATCTTCGGTGACATAGCCTGAGAACATGAGGTTCTCGTGGTGAGCAGGCTTTCTGGGGGGGCCGGGCTTGCTGTGGTGAGCGGGCTTGCCCCGCGCTGGGCTGCGAAGCGGCCCCATTCCAGGCGATGTGGTTTAGCTGACACACCGAGGTGCCTGGGTTTGGGGCTGCTTCGCAGCCCAGCGCGGGGCAAGCCCGCTCACCACAGAGTTATTTCAGCCTTAAAACCTGTGTAGGGATCTATGGCTATCGGGGCCAAATGCACCGAGTTGCCGGGTGGTGGCCCAGAGGAATTTAACTGTGGGAGGGGGCAAGCCCCCTCCCACCTGTCCTTTCACTTGGCTTTAGAGCGGGGTGAGTACATTCATTACCGTATCCAACGCCACCCGCGTGTCATCCAACTGCACCAGCGACGCATGCCGCGCGCCCAGGGCATCGCGGTTCTGGATGGCGGTGAGGATGGCTTTATGCCGAGGCAGGCTCAGGCCCTGGATGTCGGGGCGGCGGTTGGTGATGTTGATCGATTCGCGCAACGGCAGCGACAGCATGTTGCACATATATGCCAGCAGGTCGTTGCGGGTGGCGTCGGCGATGGCGCGGTGGAAGTCCAGGTCGGCCTGTAGCAGCTGTTCGTGGGTCTGCGCGGTTTCCATGCCGTGGTAGGCCTTTTCGATGATGGCGATGTCATCGTCGGTGGCGGTGCTCGCGGCCATGGCGGCGATTTCCGGTTCGAGGATGCGCCGCACACCGGCCAGGGTGTTGAAAAACTCGCTATGGGGCGTGGACTGCATCAACCAGGACAGCACGTCCGGGTCGAGCAGGTGCCATTTGAGCCGTGGCCGCACCACCGCACCCACCCGTGGCTTGGAGTACACCAGGCCCTTGGCACTGAGCACGCGGGTCGCCTCGCGCAACACCGAACGGCTGACCTTGTACTCCTCGCAAAGCGTGGCCTCCATGGGCAGGCGTTCTTCTGGCTTGAAGCGACCGGAAACGATGTGCATGCCCAAGTCCTGGACGATCTGGGCATGCATGCTCTTGCGCGGCTTGGACGGCTGGTGATCCATAACGGGCGGGATGCTCTGGCTTAAATTCGCGGCATCATAGCATCCCAATTAGTGGGAATGCCGTGGGACTTCCGCTCCACGGCAACCCACCAGAAAGTCAAAGTCGCAGCCTTGGTCCGCTTGCAGCACATGGTTGATGTATAGCTGGCGATAGCCGCCGACGATCAGGTCCTGTGGCGGCTTGAGGTCGGCCATGCGCGCTGCCAGCTCGGCGTCGGAAATGTCCAGGTGCAAGCGGCCGTTGGCGCAGTCCAGCTCGATCCAGTCACCTTCCTGCACCGTGGCCAAGGGCCCGCCGGCGGCGGCTTCCGGTGCCACATGCAGCACCACGGTGCCGTAGGCCGTGCCGCTCATGCGCGCATCGGAAATGCGCACCATATCGGTCACGCCCTGGGCCAGCAGCTTGGCCGGCAGGCCCATATTGCCGACTTCGGCCATGCCTGGGTAACCCTTGGGACCGCAGTTTTTCATGACCAGGATCGAGTTGGCGTCCACCTCCAGCTCCGGGTCGTTGATGCGCGCCTTGTACATGTCGAAGTTCTCGAATACCACCGCACGGCCGCGATGCTGCATCAATTCCGGGCTGGCCGCCGACGGCTTGAGGACTGCACCGAGCGGCGCCAGGTTGCCGCGCAGCACGCAGATGCCGCCGTCGGCGCGGATCGGGTTATCCAGAGTGCGGATCACTTCGTCCTGGCCGTAGATCGGCGAATCCTGGGTGTTTTCGCCCAGGGTCTTGCCGTTGACGGTCAGCGCGTTCGGGTGTGGGATCAGGTTGGCTTCGCCCAGGCGACGCAGCACCGCAGGCAGGCCGCCGGCGTAGTAGAACTCTTCCATCAGGAAACGCCCGGAGGGCTGCAAGTCCACGATAGTCGGCATACCGCGACCGATGCGGGTCCAGTCGTCCAGTTCAAGGTCCACGCCGATACGCCCGGCAATGGCTTTAAGGTGGATCACCGCGTTGGTCGAACCGCCGATGGCCGCGTTGACCCGAATCGCGTTTTCAAAGGCTTCTTTGGTGAGGATCTTCGACAGGCGCAGGTCTTCACGCACCATCTCCACCGCACGCATGCCCGACATATGCGCCAGTACATAACGGCGCGCATCCACTGCAGGAATCGCGGCGTTGTGCGGCAGGGACGTGCCGAGGGCTTCCGCCATGCAGGCCATGGTCGAGGCGGTGCCCATGGTGTTGCAGGTGCCCGCCGAACGGGACATACCGCCCTCGGCCGCGAGGAAATCATCCAGGGTGATGGTGCCGGCCTTGACCTGCTCACTCAGTTGCCACACCACCGTGCCCGAACCAATGTCCTGGCCCTTGTGCTTACCGTTGAGCATCGGCCCGCCCGTCACCACGATCGCCGGTACGTCGCAACTGGCGGCGCCCATCAGCAGGGCCGGGGTGGTCTTGTCGCAGCCGGTCAGCAGCACCACGCCGTCGATGGGGTTGCCGCGAATGGCTTCTTCTACATCCATGCTCGCCAGGTTGCGGGTGAGCATGGCGGTAGGGCGCAGGTTCGACTCGCCGTTGGAAAACACCGGGAATTCCACCGGGAAGCCACCGGCCTCGATCACCCCACGTTTGACGTGCTCGGCGATCTGACGGAAGTGCGCGTTGCACGGAGTCAGCTCCGACCAGGTGTTGCAAATACCGATGATCGGCTTGCCATGGAACTGGTGGTCGGCGATGCCCTGGTTCTTCATCCAGCTGCGGTACATGAAGCCGTTCTTATCGGCAGTACCGAACCACTGGGCGGAGCGTAGGCCGGGCTTTTTATCAGACATGATCGATTTCTCTTATTGTATGACTATATGTTCTCTCTGCGGCTAAACATAAGCGCAAAATCTTCCATTTGGAAGTGTTGTTTCGTAAATAGTACTACTATATAGTCGATCTCAACTGAGGTGTGGCCCTGGCGAGTTATCGCGAGAGGCGTCGCCCGAGCTTCTATAAAAACAACAATCGGAGATCGACCCCCATGAGCCAGGAACTGCGGCTTATTCGGCGCATCACGCTGAAACTGATTCCCTTCCTGATCCTGCTGTACCTGATCGCCTACGTGGACCGTTCCGCCGTGGGTTTCGCCAAGCTGCACATGGGCGCCGATGTCGGCATCGGTGACGCCGCCTATGGCCTGGGCGCGGGCCTGTTCTTTATCGGCTACTTCCTGTTCGAGATTCCCAGCAACCTGATGCTCGACCGCTTCGGCGCCCGGCGCTGGTTCGCGCGGATCATGATCACCTGGGGCACCATCACCATCGGCATGGCTTTTGTGCAGGGGCCGCACAGCTTCTATGTGATGCGTTTTCTGCTCGGCGCGGCGGAAGCCGGGTTCTTTCCCGGCGTGCTGTACTACATCACCCAATGGTTCCCGGTGCGCCATCGCGGCAAAATCCTCGGCCTGTTTATCCTTTCCCAACCCATTGCCATGATGATCACCGGCCCGGTGTCCGGCGGCCTGCTGGGCATGGACGGCATCCTCGGTCTGCATGGCTGGCAGTGGCTGTTCATCGTGATCGGCACCCCGGCGATCCTGCTGACCTGGCCGGTGCTGCGCTGGCTGCCGGACGGCCCCAAACAGGTCAAATGGATGAGCGAGGACGAGAAAGCCTGGCTCACCGGCGAGCTGGCCAAAGATCTGCAGGCCTACGGCCAGACCCGTCACGGCAACCCGCTGCATGCCCTCAAGGACAAGCGCGTGCTGTTGCTGGCGCTGTTCTACCTGCCGGTGACCCTGAGCATCTATGGCCTGGGCCTGTGGCTGCCGACCCTGATCAAACAGTTCGGCGGCACGGACCTGGTTACCGGCTTTATCTCGGCCGTGCCGTATATCTTCGGCATCATCGGCCTGCTGATCGTCCCGCGCAGTTCCGACCGTTTGAATGATCGCTACGGCCACCTTGCCGTGCTGTATGTACTGGGTGCCACCGGCCTGTTCTTCAGCGCCTGGCTCGGCGCGCCGGTGCTGCAAATGGCGGCGTTGTGCCTGGCGGCGTTCGCGATGTTTTCCTGCACCGCAGTGTTCTGGACCTTGCCGGGGCGTTTCTTCGCCGGCGCCAGTGCGGCGGCGGGCATTGCCCTGATCAACTCGGTGGGCAACCTGGGCGGTTATATCGGTCCGTTCGTGATCGGCGCGCTCAAGGAGTACACCGGCAACCTGGCCTCGGGCCTGTATTTCCTGTCCGGCGTGATGCTGTTCGGCCTGGTGTTGACCGGCGTGGTCTACCGCGTGCTGGAGCGCAAACATGTGCTGCCAGCCGACCAGTTCGCCGCCAGCGCCCGTGGTGCCACCCGTACTTAATTCAAGGAGAAAGCTGATGCGTTTAGTGCAGTTCGAACTCAATAACGGCGAGCGCCGGGTCGGCGTTGTCGATGGCACCCGGTTACGCGAAGTGCAGGGCGCCGGCAGCGTGCGCGAACTGGCGCTGGCCGCCATCGAAGCCGGGGCTTCATTGCAGCAGCAGGTCGACAGCCTGGGCTTGGGCGACAGCCATGACTACGCCGCGTTGCTCGCCGAACAGAAGATCCTGCCGCCGCTGGACCATCCGGACCCGGCCCATATGCTGATCAGCGGCACCGGCCTGACCCACCTGGGCAGCGCCGCCGCTCGCGACAAAATGCACCAACAGGCCGGCGACGAAGCCACGTTGACCGACACCATGCGCATCTTCAAATGGGGCGTGGAGGGCGGCAAGCCCGCCGTCGGTCAGGCGGGCGTGCAACCGGAATGGTTCTACAAAGGCGACGGCAGCATCGTGGTGCGCCCTGGCCAGGCGTTCCCGGTGCCACCCTTTGCCGAAGACGCCGGCGAAGAGCCGGAGATCGGCGGCCTGTACGTCATCGGCCACGACCGCAAGCCGTATCGTCTGGGTTTTGCGGTGGGCAACGAGTTCTCCGACCATGTCATGGAGCGCAAGAATTACCTGTACCTGGCCCACTCCAAACTGCGCAGTTGCAGCTATGGCCCCGAGCTGCGCGTGGGCGAATTACCCCAGCACCTGGCCGGTACCAGCCGCCTGCTGCGCGACGGCCAGGTGATCTGGGAAAACGAATTTCTCAGCGGCGAGGCCAACATGTGCCACAGCCTGGAAAACCTTGAGTACCACCACTTCAAGTACAGTCAGTTCCTCACGCCGGGCGATGTGCATATTCATTTCTTCGGCACCGCCACGCTGTCATTCGCCGACGGTATACGTACCCAACCGGGGGATGTGTTCGAGATCAGCCAGGCCGAGTTCGGCGCGCCGCTGATCAACAGTGTCGGCCAGGCCGATGCGGTATTCGAACCCGGCAACGTCGTCACCCTTTAAGGAGAGCACCATGACCCAGTTTATCGGCCACAACTACATCGGCGGCCAGCGCAGCGCCCAGGGCAGCACCAAGCTGCACAGCGTCGACGCGGCCACCGGCGAAACCTTGCCTCAGGTTTTCTTCCAGGCCACTCCGCAAGAGGTCGACGCCGCCGCCCAGGCCGCCGCCGCCGCGTACCCGGCGTACCGCGCCCTGAGCGCCGCGCGCCGTGCGCAGTTCCTCGACGCGATTGCCGACGAACTGGATGCCCTGAGTGATCATTTCGTCGAGTTGGTGTGCCGCGAAACCGCGCTGCCGGCCGCCCGCATCAAAGGCGAACGCGGTCGCACCAGCGGCCAGATGCGCCTGTTCGCCACCGTGCTGCGGCGCGGTGACTTCTACGGCGCGCGCATCGACAAAGCCCTGCCGGACCGCCAACCACTGCCGCGTCCGGACCTGCGTCAATACCGCATCGGCCTCGGCCCGGTGGCGGTGTTCGGTGCAAGCAACTTCCCGCTGGCGTTCTCCACAGCCGGCGGCGACACCGCAGCCGCGCTGGCGGCCGGGTGCCCAGTGGTGTTCAAGGCCCACAGCGGGCATATGGCGACGGCCGAATGCGTGGCCGATGCGATCATCCGCGCGGCCGAGGCCACCGAGATGCCCGCCGGCGTGTTCAATATGATCTTCGGCGGCGGCGTCGGTGAAGCGTTGGTCAAGCACCCGGCGATCCAGGCGGTGGGCTTTACCGGCTCGCTCAAAGGCGGTCGCGCCCTGTGCGACATGGCGGCGGCGCGCCCGCAACCGATCCCAGTGTTTGCCGAGATGTCGAGCATCAACCCGGTGATCGTGCTGCCCCAGGCCCTACAGGCACGGGCAGACACCGTGGCCCGCGACCTGACCGCCTCGGTGGTGCAAGGCTGCGGCCAGTTCTGCACCAATCCGGGCCTGGTGATCGGTATCGCCTCGCCCGAATTCAGCGCATTCACCCAGCAAGTGGCGCAGTTGATCGGCGAGCAACCGGCGCAAACCATGCTCAACGCCGGCACTTTGAGCAGCTATGGCAAGGGCCTGGAAAAACTCCTCGCGCACCCTGGTATCCAGCACCTGGCGGGCAATGCCCAATCCGGCAATCAGGCCCAGCCGCAGCTGTTCAAGGCTGACGCCAGTTTATTGATCAACGGCGATGAGGCACTGCAGGAAGAAGTCTTCGGCCCCACCACGGTGTTTGTCGAAGTCGCCGATCAGGCCCAGCTCAGCGCCGCATTGCAAGGCCTGCATGGGCAACTGACGGCGACGCTTATCGGCGAGCCGGGCGACTTGCAGCAGTTCGCCGAACTTACGCCACTGCTGGAGCAGAAGGTCGGGCGCATTCTGCTCAACGGCTACCCGACCGGGGTGGAGGTCTGCGACTCGATGGTGCATGGCGGTCCGTACCCGGCGACCTCCGATGCCCGTGGCACTTCGGTCGGCACCCTGGCCATCGATCGCTTCCTGCGTCCGGTGTGTTTCCAGAACTACCCTGACAGCCTGCTGCCCGATGCGCTGAAAAATGCCAACCCGCTGCGTATCCAGCGCTTGGTGGACGGCACGCCGTCGCGCGATCCGCTGTAAACACCCAACCCGCGTCCAGGAGGCTATATGTCGTTGAGCGCAGTGACCGCACACCGTGCGCAGTTGGGGGAGGGCCCGTTCTGGGACGGTCCGACCCAGGCGTTGTATTGGGTGGATATCGCCGGCAAACAGGCGCTGCGCCTGATGGATGGGCAACTGCGCGTGTGGCGGATGCCCGAGCATGTCTCGGCGTTCATCCCCTGCGAACGCGGCGATGCGCTGGTGACCTTGAGCAGTGGCGTCTACCGCCTGGACCTGGCCACCGAGGCCCTGACCCTGCTGTGCCAGGCCGATCCGCACCCCGGCAACCGTGGCAATGAAGCGCGTTGCGATGCCCAGGGGCGGCTGTGGTTGGGCACCATGCAGAACAACATCGGCGAGCAGGGTGAGGACCTGCCGATCACGCGGCGCTCCGGCGGCCTGTTCCGCGTGGACGCCGACGCCACGGTCACGCCATTGCTGCAAGGGTTGGGTATTCCCAATACCTTGCTGTGGAGCGACGACGGCAGCCAGGTGCACTTCGGTGACAGCCTGGACGGCACGCTTTACCGGCACGGCATTTCGGCCAATGGCCATCTGGAGTCGCCCACGCTGTGGTTCGGTCCGCATCCGCGTGGCGGGCCGGACGGCTCGGCGATGGACGCCGACGGTTATATCTGGAACGCCCGCTGGGACGGCGGTTGCTTGCTGCGGCTGACGCCCACGGGCGAGGTGGATCGAGTCATCGAGCTGCCGGTCAGCCGCCCCACCAGTTGCGTGTTTGGTGGGCCCGAACTCACCACTCTGTTTATTACCAGTGCGGCCAGTCCTCTGGATCACCCCTTGGACGGTGCCGTGCTGGCTATCGATGTCGATGTACCTGGCAAACCTTGCCATCGCTTTGCCGGTTAACCCAAGCGCTAACAACAATAACAAGGAGTCACCCGTATGAATCGTCGTCGTGGTATCCGTTCCCTGTGCTGCGCCGCTGTGGCGGTATCGGCCATGAGCTTGAGCGGGCTGGTGCTGGCCGCTGATACAGTCAAAATCGGCTTCCTGGTCAAACAAGCCGAAGAACCTTGGTTTCAGACCGAGTGGGCCTTCGCTGAAAAAGCCGCCAAGGACAAGGGGTTTGAGTTGATCAAGATCGCCGTGCCCGACGGCGAGAAAACCCTGTCGGCCATCGACAGCCTGGCCGCCAATGGCGCCAAGGGTTTTGTGATCTGCCCGCCGGATGTGTCCCTCGGCCCGGCGATTGTGGCCAAGGCCAAGCTCAACGATATGAAAGTCATGGCGGTGGACGACCGTTTCGTCGACGCCAAGGGCAAGT